>NZ_JACJEW010000009.1:21990-130809 GCF_014164315.1 Pseudoalteromonas sp. SG44-1 | reverse complement strand
CTTTCCCCTCGCTAACTTTCCCCTCGCTAACTTTCCCCTCGCTAACTTTACCCTCGCTAACTTTTCCCCACAAAAAAAGCCGCTTAGTTTAACTAGGCGGCTTTGGAGGTTAGTCTCACTGTATTTGGGCGTGTCTCCAAACGAGTGAATACGTTACCAAGGAACTTGTTGTTTATTACGCTTCGATTGACTCAAGCGCAATTTTAACCATTTCATTGAAAGTGCTTTGACGCTCTTCACTTGGGGTTGCTTCACCGGTGATCACGTGGTCACTTACGGTAAATAATGCCATGGCTTTTGCGCCATATTCAGCAGCAACACCGTATAAACCGGCTGTTTCCATATCTACCGCTAACATACCTAGTTTATCAAGTTCTTGATAAAAGCTGTTATCGGCTTGATAAAAGGTATCGGTGGTAAATACGTTACCCACTTTCGCTTTAATACCTAGCTCTTTTGCTGCATTAACGCCGTTTAATAGTAAATCAAAATCAGCAATTGCTGAGAAATCATAACCACGTACACGCGCACGGTTTACATTTGAATCTGTGCTTGCGCCTTGTGCAAAAATAACGTCACGAATTTTAATGTCGCTACCAATACCACCACAGGTGCCGATACGAATAAGGTTCTTAACGCCATAGCTGACGATTAGTTCGCGTGCATAAATCGACATTGATGGAATGCCCATACCAGAACCCATGATGCTTACTGGTTTACCTTTATAAGTGCCAGTAAAACCATACATGTTACGAACGCCGGTTACTTTTACAGCATCATCAAGAAAATTTTCAGCAATGTATTGCGCACGTAATGGATCACCCGGCATTAATACCGTTTGTGCAAAATCGCCATTATTTGCGTCAATATGTGGAGTACTCATTATTCGTTTCCTTTTACTTTTAGCGCGTTAAGCTTATCAATAAAGCCATCGCCATATTCAAGTGCAGGTAAGTTAAACCACTGGGCAAGTGTTTGACCTATGTCTGCAAAACTAGCACGTTCACCAAGCGGAGTATTTTCAAGCCCTACCTGATAAGCAAGTACAGGCACATATTCGCGGGTGTGCTCACTGCCCGGGAATGTTGGATCACAACCGTGATCCGCCGTAATAATTAGTACGTCATCGGCTTTAAGCTGCTTAAGTATCGTTGGTAAGTAATCGTCCAACTGTTTAAGCGCTTTTGCATACCCAACAGGGTCGCGGCGATGACCAAATTTTTCATCAAAATCAACTAAGTTAGTAAATATCAAACTGTGATCTGGCGCTGATGCCATTACCTCAGTGGTTTTTGCTAACAAGTTTTGTAAGCCTGGGGCTTTGTGTTTTTGGGTGATCCCTTGATGCGCATAGATGTCAGATATCTTCCCTATGCTAATCACTTCACCACCGTCATCGGCTAGTTTGTCTAGCAATGTTGGCGCTGGCGGTAACACTGAATAATCTCGACGATTGCCCGTTCTGGCAAAGTCTTGATTATTGGAACCCAAAAATGGCCGCGCAATCACTCGTCCTATGTTCATTTCATCAAGCAGCGCCCGTGTGATTTCGCAGACCTGATAAAGTTTTTCTAGACCGAAAGTTTGTTCATGCGCGGCTATTTGAAACACGCTATCAGCTGAGGTGTAACAGATTGGTTTACCTGTTTTTATGTGCTCTTCACCTAGCTGTTCTAAAATCGTAGTACCCGAGGCATGGCAATTACCTAAAATCCCCGGGATACCGGTACGAGCAATCAGCTCGTCAATTAACTGTTGTGGAAAACTCGGTTGTGTTTTAGGGAAATATCCCCAATCGAATAACACCGGTACACCGGCCATTTCCCAATGACCTGATGGGGTATCTTTACCGCTAGAAAGCTCTTTAGCGTAACCCCAAGCAGCAATCGGTGTTTGGCGGTCGCTAACAAGGCACGGTTCGTTGCCTGCAGCTTCACATGCATCAACTAAACCTAATAACGATAAATTAGGTAGTGATAGCCGTTCGCCGGTTTCTTCAAAGTATGCTTTAAGCAAATGTGCAAAAGTGTTTGCGCCCACGTCGCCAAACTTATCAGCGTCTGGTGCTGCACCTATGCCTAGGCTATCTGCCATTAATATAATTGCTCTTGCCATACTCACCTCGATTATCCAATGTAGCTACTTTATATTTTTGTGCTTTTTAACGTACAGGACATAAGTCCTGTTTCATAAAACCTAAACATTATAAATTTCACCCCTTAAAGCGAAGCAAGAGAGATTATTCGTGTCTTTTTTGCTATTGTGATCTACCAACAATGTATCCTTCTGTGTGGATGAGAACTTTAGTGACACGAACAATAATAGCCATTGCTGGCGCTTCTGCGTCTGGCAAATCTCTTTTTAGCCAAACAATTTACAATGAATTGGTAAATGAGCTTGAACCAGGCGCCATCGCCGTGATTGAAGAAGATGCGTACTATAAAGACCAATCGCATCTGCCGTTTGATCATCGTACGCAAACGAATTACGACCACCCTGATGCGTTTGAACATGAGTTAATGTGTAAGCATTTAACACAGTTACGTGATGGCGAAGCGGTAGAAGTACCTACCTATGATTATGCGCAGCATACTCGCAGTGACAAAACACGCACTGTGATGCCAGCAGAAATTCTCATAGTTGAAGGGATTTTATTGCTTAGTGATAAAGCGCTACGTAAAGAATTTGATATCAAAGTGTTTATTGATACACCGCTTGATATTTGCCTGATGCGCCGTATGCAACGTGATATGGAGCAACGAGGCAGAACATTACAGTCCGTTGTTGAACAATATCAAGCTACAGTGAGACCGATGTTTTATCAGTTTATTGAGCCTTCAAAGCACAATGCTGATTTAGTGGTTACACGTGGTGGTATGAATCGTGTTGCGATTGATATAATTAAAAGTAAAATAAAATATTTACTGCAAAAATAACAACGGGAATAAGCAAAGATGACAACATTTATGAGCTTAGTCGGCATGTGTATGCTGCTAGGCATTGCATTTGCGGCTTCGACAAATCGCAAAGCAATTAGTTTAAGAACTGTCGGTATCGCTTTTGCCCTGCAATTTATAATTGGTGGTTTTGTCCTGTTTTCAGACGCAGGCAAAAATGCATTAGTTGGCATGTCAAAAGCCGTATCATCGGTAATTGGTTTTGCAAATGACGGAATAGCATTTTTATTCGGTCCGCTTGCTAGCCAAGATGCCTTAGGGTTTATTTTTGCCGTACAAGTTTTACCCGTTATTGTGTTTTTCTCTGCATTGGTTGCAGTGCTTTATCACATTGGCATTATGGATTGGATAATAAGAATATTAGGCGGTGGTTTACAAAAGCTATTAAAAACCTCACGCACTGAGTCGCTCTCAGCGACTGCGAACATTTTTGTTGGCCAAACAGAAGCGCCGCTGATTGTAAAACCATTTATAGCAACCATGACTAAGTCAGAGTTGTTTGCTGTTATGGTGGGTGGTTTAGCCACCGTAGCAGGCTCAGTTATGGCCGGTTACGTGATTATTGGTGTAGAGCTTAAATATTTAATTGCAGCCAGCTTTATGGCAGCGCCGGGTGGTTTTTTAATGGCCAAGATGATTGTGCCAGAGACCGAAACACCAAAAGATACTTTAGCTGATTTAGAGCTTGACGAAGACAAGCCGGTTAACGTAATTGATGCAGCAGCATCAGGGGCAGCAAACGGTATGCATTTAGCACTAAATGTAGGTGCAATGCTATTAGCATTTGTTGCTTTAATAGCTTTATTAAATGGTTTGTTTGGCGGCATTGGAGGTTTATTGGCTAGCATCGGCGGTTGGTCAATTAACTTCAGTCATTTATTATATAAAACTGCTGGTGACTGGGAGGTAATAGATGGAATCGCAAGTTTATTTAACTCCATTGGTGATTCGCTAAATAGCACGGGTGCTTGGATAAGCTCTTTAACGTTACAAATGATTTTAGGTTATATCTTTGCTCCGGTTGCCTGGTTACTTGGCGTACCGTGGAGTGAAGCAGTTATAGCCGGTAGCTTTATTGGTCAAAAAATAGTAGTCAATGAGTTTGTTGCTTATTTAGACTTTATGAATTATCGCGATACGTTAAGTGCGCACACACAAGCGATTGTCACATTCGCGTTATGTGGGTTTGCTAACTTATCATCGATAGCCATTTTACTAGGTGGATTAGGCGGTATGGCGCCTAGTCGGCGAAAGGATATCGCACGCTTAGGGCTCAGAGCAGTGTTAGCAGGATCTATGGCTAACCTTATGAGCGCCGCAATTGCAGGTTTTTTCCTCTCGCTAGCTTAGAAACTTTGAGATGAACCTTAGTTGCAAAACAATAGGATAAGCCTTTAAGGGGTTAAAGACTTATCTTACTTGAACGATACTTCACAAAGGGCCTTTATGGCCCTTTTATCGTTTTTAATTCACTGTTTACTTTCATAATACTTTTCCTAGTTATTGCTATACTCAAAGTTCTATCGTCAAAAAGAGAAAATAAATGCGGCTATTTATTAACCTGCTACTTCTTTGTATCAGTGTCCATAGTACTGCAAATCAAAACTTAATGGTTGTGACCGAGTTGTCACCGCCGAATCAAGTTTTGCTGAATAATCAGGTAACTGGTTATAGTACTGAGTTAGTAAATATGATTATTTTAGAGGCTAAGCTCAATGCCCCAATCAACATGTACCCTTGGGCACGTGCTTATAAAATGGCGGTTAATAATAGCAACACCTTAATTTACAGTATGGCACGCACTACGGAGCGCGAAACACTGTTTCATTGGATTGGGCCAGTAGCACAGTTTGAAATGGGCTTTGTAAAACTCTCTGAGCGCAGTGATATTAACTTTGATAATACAGAGCAAGCCAAGCAATATAAAATTGCCGTACAGCGCCATGACCTTGCATCGCAAGTATTAGTAAAACGTGGTTTCGAAGTATTGCTGACCACTGATATTCAAAAGTCATATCAGTTACTACTAGCAAGAAAAGTTGATCTGGTAGTAGACGATGCTAATTATCTAGCTTCAATGAGTGAGCAGCTAGCGATCAATGCTAACGCACTGACGTTCGTACATGCCATAGAAGGACTGGCAGTAGCTGGTTACTTAGCTGCAAATATTAATACTGATGAAGATATTATAAAGGCACTGCAGCAGGCTTTTTTAAAGGTTAAAAATACTGAAAAATACCGTCAATTAATAACGGCTAATTAATTAGCTATTTTACATAACGATGCCGATAAGCATCAAAGTTATCCACCGCTTTGAGTTTTTCTAACTGCTCATTGAAGCGCTCAACTATCTCGATAGGCATCTCTTTATTAAAAACTAAATAATTACCCTGTAATGTATTTACTGGCAGCTCAACAAGTTGGACGACTTCTTTACCACCGTGACCAAATTGCTGTAGTTGGTAATCTAAGGCAAACTCTGAGCCGAGAATTAAATCGATTTTATTTTTAAAAAATAAGTTCATATACTCATAGTGATGAGCTACTTTTAATAAGTTTTTATCTTGTTGGAAACCAATACTCTCCACTACCCCCTCATAAATATTGCCTCTAACGACACCTAAGGTGTATGCACTAACTTGAGTAATATCAGTTGGATTAATGTGTTTGTTATCACGAAGGCGATAAAAAAATGTACGCGAAGAAACCAGCGGGCCAACCCAGTAAAATAAATCTTCTCGCTCAGCACTGCGAGCGGTTGATACTAGCCCTGAGAGCTGATTTTTTTGCACTAAATCGTATGCCCTTGCCCAAGGCAACAGCTCAAATTTGCACTCCACTTGTGAAAGCTCACACAACGTACGCACAATATCTAAATTAATCCCTTGCAGCTGCCCTTTATTCGAAAAATTATAAGGGGGAAACTGTTCAGTAAAAATAGTAATTGTTGGCTTTGCAATGCAAGTAAATGTGAATCCAAGGCTAATTACTAGGATGAGTAATCGGTAGATAATCTATCTCGTTACAGAATAATAATAATAGATAAAGAATAGGAGGGGGAGCAAGTTACGTCAATTTTCAGACACAAAAAAGCAAGCCTAAGCTTGCTTTTTTTATTCTACCTAAAAGGTAAAATTATACAGCAGTGATGTTCTCTGCTTGTGGACCTTTTTGACCTTGTGAAAGAGTGAACTCTACACGTTGGCCTTCAGCTAAAGTTTTGAAACCTTCGCTTTTGATTGCTGAGAAATGTGCGAAAACGTCTGGGCCATTTTCTTGCTCGATGAAACCAAAACCTTTAGACTCGTTGAACCACTTAACTGTACCTGATACGATGTTAGACATTGTAATATCCTGATATAAAAATAAAATAATTGCTCTAATGAGCGGTGTAGCAAAAAATGAGATGGTACTTTAAAAACTTCAGGACGGTACTACAAGTATTACTTATACAACATCGAAATGGAGATTTATAGCTTTCATGCTTTCTTTCTAGCTGCAGCAAACTATACAGGGTTAATAAGTTATGTCAACCCCTTTATTAATTAATATATAAATACTCAGTCATGAGCCAACCTGTAGTAAATTCAAAACTAAAAAACAGCACGCAGCGGTAACATGCGTTTTTATAATGGCTTGTAAATACGACCAATAAAAAAGCCCTTGCAGCTAACTGCAAGGGCTTTTCTTAATCGTTACTAATATTATGATTAACGCTTACGGCGACGACCAAATATTGCTAATGGAGTAAGTAATAACATCAAGAAGCCTAGACTACCGCTACTTGATTTCGATTTGGGCTTTTCAACCACAGGTTCTGCTTCGTTGCTTACGGCAACCGTTACTTGCTCGGTAACCGATACGGTGCCATCACTGACCGCAACTTCGAACACGACTTCTTCGTCGCTTGTGATTGCGCCTGGAGTAAAGCTAAGTACCGCAGTATCTGCATTAGATAGTGTTGCGGTTGTGCCACTTACTTGTGTCCATGCATAAGTGAGTTCATCTGCATTTCTATCCGTGGCTACAGCATTTAAAGTACTGGTTACTGATTCCTTAATACCTAACTCACCGGTAACTGTTACTATAGGAGCTGCGTTATCACATGCGACTGCATCGCCAGCAATTACTGCTGAGAAGATTGGCGTTGTTACATTGTTAAATGTAAGGTTATCAATCCACCATCCTAAATCACCAACAGCGCCATCTGATGAAAGGCGAAAGCGTAGTTTTGCTCTATTACCATTGAGTTCACTACCAAAATTAATTGTTTCGTAGTTACCGTATACGTTATCCTGATTGATGTTGTTACCTGTAAACGTATCACGCTCTTGGATAGCTTGGGAGTCATTCTCAATTAACGGACCATCGTAACCACGATTAAATGTACCACCCATTTCAGTCACATCAACCCAGCTACCACCATTGACGCTAATTTCAACAACACCACCATCCCACTCGTTTTCAATACGATAAAAATGCCAGAATGACACCTCAAAGTCACCTGCAAAGCCAATATCAAATCCTTTAGTTTCTATCGCTACATCTGATTGGAAATCGTTGTTCTGCAAGAACATCGTTTGCTCACCAAGCTCAAAACCAAAGCTGTTGAAAAAGGCAACATTATCATCAGCTGCCATACTTTGTGTACCTTTAGCTAAATCACCACCGATCATTACATTTTCTTTTAGATCATATAATGATGCTCTCGCTACTTCCATGTTATCCATAGTTTGCGCGCCGACTGGCTGTTTTTCTTTAAAAGCCATGTTGACCGAATAAGTAACTTTTTCAGTGGCAGCTTCAACAATTTCATCGTCAGCAGATAACTCTGGGAATGATACTTCAATTTCTAAGTTTTCAGCTGTACCTGATTCATTTAAGGTAAACTTAAGGGGTGAACTCGTTGCAGTCGAAAATGGCATTGTGTCAGCAAATGTAACTAAACCATCATTTTCAAATGTCACATCATGATCACTGACCACAGTCAGTTGAGCTTGCGTACCAGTAAGCATTTTACTACCAGTATTTGTAATACTCACAGTTAATGTGGCCGTTTCACCTTTATCGACAATACCGTCATTTGAACAAAAGCCTAGCTCTGCACCATTGTAGTTTGCATCAATAGCCACATCTTTGAGGTTAAAGCTAGCCAGTTCCATCTTGTCAGATTCTACAACGCCCGTTAAATCTTCACTGAAACGATCTGGCGCTACAGCACCTAAACCCATGCCGCGTTTAGCAAATGCACCTAAAATAAGCTCATAATCTTTGGTATCAACAGCGTATGCCGCCGCTAATATCGCATCACGTGCTTCAGTATATAAAGGCGCAATTGGTGTTAATTTATAGCCTGCAACAAGGTAGTTAGCCATGCGATTTTGTGCTTCTTCAAAACCATGTTCATTGATTAATGCTACATAACTTTCCCAAAGCATAGTCGCCCAAATTTCACCCGCAGCATGTGGAGAGGCTACACTTGTTGGTGAAATGCCTACATCTGCACCTGCATTTTCAGTAATGTGACGGAATGAAAGCGGATTAACTTCTTTATTTGTAGAGTATGGTACACGACGAATACCATAGTAGAAGTCTTCAACAAACGTACCACTGCCGTATGCTTTTTGGAACTTGTCGTTACCTGTGATGTTGATGTCATCAGCTTTAGCAATAAACATCAGGGAGTGGAAATCACCCCAGCCTTCACCCATTGCACGGCCTTGGAAGTTAATTAGACCCGCAGAGTTACCAACTAAACGGTTACTAATATAGTGGCCCCATTCATGAGCAATAATACCGTTATCAAGTGTGCCATCTTTTAACTTGGCATTATTGAACATATTAACAGTAACTGTATTACCAGCACTTATAGAGTCATACATGAGATGACCATCAGCAAAGTTAAGACCCATATTAGGAATTAACACCGCATCATCTTCACCGCCCATAGCCGCAGGCTCATCAGTGTCTGGAACGTTGTTTACAACAATTGCGCCGATTGCTCCAACTTCTTGAGCATGTAAAACTTTTGCTGTGAAGTTGCACGAACCACGATCAATTAGGGCAATTTTTCCAGCTAACTCTGCGCCATTAGTTGCAGGCTCACAGCCATCGAAAACGCTACCTGAATCAGTGTCATTACCATCAACCAAACGTACAACTTCAGCTGTAACATCAGCAAATTGGAATTGCCCAAAGCCCGAGACTTTAGAAGACTCAAGAACTCCAATAGTTGCGTCAGAGGTTACAACCACACCAAAGTCTGTGCCTACTTTTGCGTCTTTACTATTATACAAATACATTTGCATACGTGGACTTGCACCATCAGCTGGTGTTGCCATATTAGCATTATCTAAACCGCTATTATCTTGCGCTTGAGCCTCAATAGGATCCCCTTCAATGCCACCGCGCTCATAGTTAGAGAGCTGAGCTACATTCGAAGTTTCATCAAAACCATGATCATAGAAGAAGTCGTGCAAAAAGTTATTCATGTAGAATAAGTTTACAATTGCCGCTTTGCGATTGTCGTAACTGTTTGCGACTTGATCAACTTGATAGGGGTAATCAAATGTAAAATCTGAGGTTGTTTCAGCAGTGAAGTCACCTTCAGTGAAACCTTGTGGTGCTATAACGTCGGCATATGCAAATACGTTATTACCAGATGTAGTTGTAGCATCATCAGTAAGCCATGGATCCATGGTGCTTAACTTACTGTAATAAGAAAGGCTCACTATCGGTGCATCAAGGATTTCGGTTTCATCTGTTTGATCAGGACCGTCAGCAGGAATAACATCACCATGTGGGCCTTCCCATGGGTAACCATCTGCATCAGCCCAGACACGGTAGTTAAAATCAGCAGCATGCGCTTTCAGGTCTTTTTTGAAATATACTTTGCTGTTTTTTGCACCAATAACATAGCTGAAGTAGTCACTTTCTAAACTGTTCTTATCTGCGACTTCAACTTCAACATAATAAGCTGATTCAAGTTGACCATTAACCTCAAAGAATACTTTTTTAGCGCGCGGCTGGCCAACTACAACTTTATCACCACTTTGATTAGTTACAGTGTATTTAACGTAATCGCCTTGTTCAGTTGATTTTGTAAGGGATACATTAATATCTGCTAGCTTTTTAATCGCTTGTTTAATGCTCTGCTCAGCACCAACAAAATCAGCTAATGGTGCTAATGAACGTTTAGTATTTGCACTTGTGTTAGCAAAATAGCCTGATCCTGCCACCAAGTTATGTTCCTTATCCATGATAAGGTTATATTCACGATTAAAAACTTCTACGCCATGAACTTGTTGTTTATATTTAGCCGTTACAGAACCACTTTTTTGTTTAGATAAATCTGCAAGAACTGCGTTTGACGTCCCTTTTTTACTAGTACTGAAACCGGTTAAAGCATTTAAATAAAAATCTGCAGCGTATGCATTTCTTTGTTCAGGTAAAACAACTGACATATTAGGTTTTGCTTGACCAACGGCTTGCCAAAGAAACGTTGCCTTGCCAAGCTGAGCATCAAAAATTGAATCATGCCCCGATACTGTTCTACGTTCAGCTAATGCACGTTGCTGGGTTATTTGTGGATTAAATTGAACTTGAGAGCTGACGCTTGGCGCATTAAAAAATCGAGTTTGCTCAGTAGCTTGTACTTGAGTCGATGCCAAAATAGCCGTAACCATCGAAGCAACGGCCGTTACTTTAAATTGATACATTAATAATCCCCTGTTGTTATAATTTTAATTTGGTTAACATTCATAACCAAGAACAATGTACACTAATGATGTTAACCAAAGAAAGCCAAATGTAAACAAAGGTAAATGGGGAAATTTCAAATATGTCAAATAACTTTAAATTACAGCTAGTTATAATTACAATCGCACTAATAAGTGGATGTAAAAAAAATGAAACACTAACTGATAGTACCGAAAACAGCATCAATACTAGCAATGAAAAAGCTCAAGAAGTAGCTTTAAATACTTCACAAAAACTAAAGAATGTAGAAACAACACTTTTAGTTAGCAATTCAATTAATAATAACGGGGAAAAGATTAGCTATAAAACGGATAAATTACTTAAAGGAACAACTGTCCATAATCACGCGACATCGGAGCAAGGAATTGTCACTGGAGCCGTGTTTATCACCTTGAAAAGCGACGATATTCCGCTAGCACTCAAAAGTACGTACAACACAAAAAAAATTACCAAGCACACCTATCAATTCCTAGTCGATAAAAATACCGACTTGAAATCAACAATAAGTGATTTAAAGCAATATACCGTTATTGATACTATTGAAATCGCAATTAATTATTCACCCATTGAGGAGCAGTTTTAATTACTCGACCACAAAGTCAAAATAGGTATTCGGGTAGGCTTGCGGCTGATAGGTAAAGTGCCACCACTCCATTGCGTAAGGTGAAAATCCAGCGGCAAGCATAAGATTTTTCAGTTTATACCTATTCGCTTGTTGGTCTTGCGTTATACGCGGGTCGTCAGTATTTGAAATGGTATCGAACATATCAAACAATGAGCCCATATTTAATGCTTTGCCTTGACTATCTGTCAAAGTTAAATCAATGGTTGAACCACGGCTGTGGCCTGATTTAGCTGCGATATAATCACCGAGTAACTGGTCTTTTCCTAAATTAGGGTAATACGCTGCTTTAGTTTTTGTGTCAGTTGCGTCGTTAACCCAACGCACAAAGTGGTCAACGGCACGTTGTGGCCGATAACAATCATAGATTTTAAAATTATAACCTGCTTGCTCCGCCTGAGAATGCGCTTTTACCAGCGCTGCGGCTGCCGTTTTATGTAATAAGCATTTAGGTGCGTTATAACCTTCGATTGGTTTACCGACAAAGTTTTGCCCACTAAAATAGCGGATATCAAAGAATGCAGTTGGTATTAACGTTGCCACATCAACAAACTCACTACGATAGCTTTGAGCTGGGTCGGGATATTTAGCGTTAGCGTCATGGGCAATTGCTGTACTGCTTAAAGCATGTATTCCAAGCAGTGATATTAGTTTAAAACTGATATTTAACAACATTGTAGTAGCCTATAACATTAAAAACAGGCTAGTAATATTGCATAGTTAAAAGCCATTGCCAATAAATTATTGCTGTTCGACAAACTCAGATTGGATAAACTGAGAATCGATAATACATCGATTACGACCCGTTTTTTTCGCTTTGTATAAAGCCTGATCCGCTTGTTTGAGTATCTCTTCAACACTCAATTGCATCAGTGGCCAGCCAGAAATACCTATTGATATGTTGATACTTCCTACTGGTTCGATGATTGTTTCTGATACACGCATACGTAATCGTTCCGCAAGTAGATAAGCTGACTTGGCGTTAATATTTGGTAATATAACAATAAACTCCTCTCCTCCCGTACGTGCAACAAAATCATTTTCACGGGTTACATCAACAATAATTGTAGCCAACGATTGCAAAACAATATCACCAATATCATGGCCAAACTCATCATTAACACGCTTAAAAAAATCAATATCGATAGCAAGCACAGTAAAAGACGTTTGCTGTAAAGTTAATTGATCTAACATGAACTCCAGGCTACGTCGGTTATGTAAGCCCGTAAGTGGATCTGTTTGTGCTTCATGCTGTAATAGACCAATCTGGTTTTGTAATAAGCCGACTCCTTTTAGCATAGCTAAACGCAGTTCAGAGCTTTCATAATACCAAGACCGCACTTGCTTTAACTGTTGCGAAGTTGACGGGTTATCAAGTGTTTTAGCCGTTTCTGCAAGTTGCCTTAAAGGCTGTGAAATTAATCGAGCTAGCACCCAAATAAATATAAAAGTTGCCAACCCTACTGGCAGGGTTCGATATAGAACATTCATCATCAAACCATCTAGTGGCGCAAATGTAGCGCCTAATGGTCGTTGTGTGACAATGCCCCAAGAGGCACTTTTTAATGGTGCATAACCTGCCAGCATGACAATGTTTTGACTATTTTTTAACTGCCTAGTGCCACTTTCACCTCTTAGCACCGCTTCGATCACTGGATTGCCAAAAACTTGTTCACCAATCCGAGCAACATCAGGGTGATAAAGTAAGCGCCTATTCTTATCAACAACATAAGTATAAGAACCGTCTTTATAAAAATGTAGTTGTAGCAAATCATGTAAAATCCCTTTTTGCTTTAAATACAAGGTCCCTCCTATATAACCAAGGTATTCATCTTGAGAGTTAAATATCGGATGCGAAATAAATATTATGAGATTCCCTGCCGCAGAAATATAAGGCTCACTGATCATTGGCTTTTTATTCGCTAACGCTTGTTTTGCGCCATCACTTTCTAATAGCTGTCCTTTGAGCTTTAGACTCAATGGCGAGAGCCCCAAAACTACGCCATCTTTGTCAACGACAACCGTTGAGTTAAAGCTATCAGTTTGCAACCGAAGTCGCTGCGTTTCTTGTGCGAGAGTGTTTGCATCATTAAACTGGATAGCAAGGATTTTTGCTGAATAAGCGAGTTGCTGCTGAGCAGCCAGTAGAAACCGGTCAGTGGCAGAGACAAGTTTAGCGGCATACGCATTATGGTTTTTTAAGGTTTGTGATTGTAGTTGCTGTTTTTGTACTTGGTAGCTGGAATAAAAGCCATTTAGAAAGGTGATCACAGTCACTGAAATAGCTAAAAACAAGATTAACTTTTTTAAATCAAGGTTGATATTCTTAAGGCTTCGCAAAATAGTTTTTCTCTATGCTGGCCTTGTATTTCCTTGGCGGTTATGTAAACAACCCATACTAGCAAGTTACTCTCACAACCGACAACTCAATCCGCTCTAAACTTGATTTAGCGCAAATTAACAGTGTATTTATTAACATTTACTTGTTCTAATCGCTGGCGCTAAGCGATTGCTGTTTCCCCATAGAAAAATCAATTTATCTGTTTGCGCTTTTAACAAAATAAGCGAAGAAAATTTACCTTGCGCAAAACGAATAAATTATTACAATTAAAAAACAAATAACAAATAAAAGAACATTATGGTTAAACATCACTGCCAGAATATATTGTCACAATTACCCAGTCATCGTTTGCTCGCCTTAGATGTACTGCGAGGGCTCACTATCACTGCGATGATTCTAGTCAATAACCCAGGGAATTGGTTATATATGTACTGGCCGCTTAAACATGCTGATTGGCATGGCCTAACACCCACTGATTTAATTTTCCCATTTTTTATTTTTATTGTTGGGATGTCGATCACCCTATCGGTTAATGCCATGCAGGCAAAAGGAATTACTAAACAAAGTATACTCAGATCTGGTGTAGTGCGTACGGTAAAGCTAATTGCATTAGGTTGGTTTTTAGCCCTGTTTTACTATAATTTTCGCGATCCTAATTTCAGCTGGCTAGATGAACGTTTAGCAGGTATTAGGATCATGGGCGTTTTACAACGCATCGGTCTAGTTTATCTGATTGCCTTAGCTTGTTACCTTTATATAAAACCAAAGTATATTGCGCTTACTTTTGTGAGCTTACTCATCGGGTACGGCGCGTTAATGATATATACGCCCTATTCATTGCCTAACGGTGAAATCGTTAAAGGGCTGTGGCTGCATGGTAATAACCTCAGCGCTTGGCTTGATAATTTACTGCTCGGTGCAAATCATGTTTACTATGCCACAGCAAAACCTTTAGCATTTGATCCAGAAGGAATACTTTCAACCTTACCTGCAATTGCAACGGCATTATCAGGAATATTATGCGGATACTATATAAGCACTGAAAAAAACCTTGGCAAACAAGTCAGAATATTTACCCTAGTGGCTATTACAAGCATTGTTTGCGGGTGCTTACTTTCACTTTTAATACCAATAAACAAAGCACTATGGACACCAAGCTATGTAATAATCAGCTCAGGACTAGCGATGTTATGCTATGCACTGTGTAGCTATATTCTCGATATTCGTAAAGTTCGCTTGTGGAGTGCGCCGTTTTTAGTGTTTGGCGCTAACGCTATTTTGTTCTTTATGTTTGCTGGCATCGTAGCGCGTATTTTAATTATGATCCCAGTGGCTGATACAAGTTTAAAAGGTGCTATATTTAATCAAGTATTACAACCGCTATTTGGTAATTATTTAGGCTCTTTTAGCTATTCGTTGCTATTTTTACTCGCCTCTTATCTAGTGATGTATGCGTGCTATAAACGCGGGATTTTTTGGAAAGTATAATGTCTAAGCCTCATCAAGAGGCTGCTTGACTCACTTTATCTAATAAATACAGCACAGATTGGTAGTTAATACCACTGTGCTGAGTTAAGCCAATTTCACAACTGCGGCTATTAGAAATACCGCTACTGCAATTTTGAGGCACTTGGTTACGCAGCGTTTTTAATGCATTAGCATTTAGCTCTGGCAAGTTAAAGCCCTTATCGCCGGCAAAGCCACAACATTCAATATCAGCTGGAATAATCACTTCGTTACTGCATGCTTTAGCTACGGCAACAAGTTGTTGTTCACTGCCACGGCGTTTGCTACTACAGGTAACATGTAACATAACCGGCTCGGGTTGGGCTGTGATGGTCAACTTAGGCAATAAATATTGATAAGCAAACTCAGCGCTTTCGAGTACTGTTAAACCGCGCTGTTGCGCTGCTTCATTGCTTGTTAATGCACATGGACTGGCGTCAAAAATAATCGGATAACGACCATTTTCAGACACCTGCTGCGCGATATCGAGTAACTGCTCAGCTTTACTTTTTGCCTGTTCAGGTAAACCTTTACTCGCAAAGGGCATGCCACAACATAGCTCATTAATTTGCATCGGCAGTAACAGTTCAATTCCCGCTTTAGTCGCGAGGCTATGCATAACTTGCATAATTGAGCGGCGATCATCCGCTTGCTCATCGGCTGCAAACACCCTGCTGGCACAACTGGGAAGATAAACCACTTTATCAGGCTGTTGTGCCTGTACTATGCTGTGATTAATTGGCTGCTCCCCCCTTGGCCACGCTGAATAATAAAGTGGGGTGCCAATCAGCTTATTAGTAGGTTTGGTTAAAGTACGCAGTGCCTGTGCACCAATGATGTTTCGCACCATCGCCATACTGGTTAAACCAAAGCGTGCTGTATTTGCTAATACCGCAAAATGTTTGACCGCAAAACTGGCTATGCGCGGCGCCATTTTTGCATTGAGTTGCTTTTTTGCCCTCAGGGATTTTATAAATTCACCGGTGTTAATACCGACGGGGCATTTCATGCCACACAGCCCGGTTGCTGCACAGCTATCAATACCTAAATATTGAAAATCTTTTTCGATACTGCTGAGCTGACGATTAATGTGCTGTTTTTCGCTAATATCACCGGTGTTACTAAGTTGATTAACCAATTCAGTGCGACGTCGCCACAGCGTAATACGTTGGCGCGGCGTTAAGGTGAGTCCTTTTGATGGGCATACGGTTTCGCAAAAACCACACTCAATACATTTGTCGATTATATCGTCGCTGCTAGGCATGGTTTTTAAATGCTGAATATGGCAGTTTTCATCGGTATTGATGATCACTCCTGGGTTTAAAATGTGGTCTTTATCAAACAATTGTTTAATACGCTGCATCACAGCAAAGCCATCAGTGCCCCATTCAGTTGCCACAAACGGCGCCATATTTCGCCCAGTACCATGCTCAGCTTTTAATGAGCCATTAAGTTCAACCGCCACCAGTTGCGACACGTCCCGCATAAATTGCTCATAACGCGCTACTTGCGCTGGTGTATCGAACGCTTGGGTAAATACAAAATGCAAATTACCCGCTAAGGCATGGCCAAAAATAATCGCTTCATCGTAACTGTATTTATCAAATAATTGATGCAGAGCTTTAACACCCTGAGCTAATACATCCAGCTCAAAAGCCACGTCTTCAATGATCACAGTGGTGCCATTTTCGCGCACTGCACCGACTGCCGGGAACGTACCTTTACGAATATTCCATAATGATGCATTGCGCTTAGCATCTGTTGAAAACGCCATAATCGCTAATTGATGGGCGCTAAAATGTGCGACAAGCTGATCCACTTGTTGTTGTAAATTAACTAATTTTGTTGCGTCTTCTGCACGTACTTCGATTAATAATGCTGCACTATCTGCTGGGTAGTTATGAACATCTTTAGGCATGATGTCATGATGCGCGACGCACAGGAGCGAGCGCTTATCCAATAACTCAACCGCCGCTACATCAAGCGTTGCTAGCTGCTTTACTAATTCACAGACTTGGCTTATATCATCAAAAATAATAAACGCTGAGCTTTTATGAGCATGATCAATCACCGTGTGGTAAGTAATATCAGCAATAAACCCCAGCGTACCTTCAGAGCCAATCATTAAATGCTTAATGATCTCAATCGGATCAGTGTAATCAATTAGCGCGTTTAAACCATAACCCGTGGTATTTTTTAAGCGGTATTTATGAGCGATACGCTGTGCCAACTCAGGATTATTTGTAACCTGCTGGGCAAGCGCAGTGATATCGTTAATAAACGGTTGATGGCTATGTAAAAATTTAGAACGGCTTTGCTCACTGCGTGTATCAAGCACTGTACCGTCAGCGAAGATTAAGGTCATGTCCTTTACTGTATGGTAACTATTTTGTGCCACGCCACAGCACATACCTGATGAATTGTTGGCTGCCATGCCAGCGATTTTACAACTATTGATTGAAGCGGGATCAGGGCCAATTTTACGGCCAAAAGGCGCAAGTACGGCATTGGCACGAGCACCAATAATAGCTGGCTCTAACCGAATGGCAGCGCCGTTATCTTCAATTTGATAACCAGACCAGCAATCACTAAGCAGCACTAATACAGAATCTGTAATTGCTTGGCCTGATAGGCTAGTACCGGCGGCACGAAAAGTAATGGCAACTTTATATGTTGCAGCGGCACTGATGACCTGTTGCGCTTGTTGCTGATCAGCAACCAGTACTATTAATTGCGGCACTAAACGATAAAAGCTGGCATCAGTGCCAAAAGCATAGCGCCTAGGGTAATCTTCAATAAACGCCGAGGCAGGCAGCTTATCACTGAGTTGTTGTTGAAATAGTGTCAGTGCTGTTGCCATTATTTGCCCCTTTGCGTTCTGTTAATTTACTCGCTTGGCGACCCACCAAGCATTATGGAATATATTATTACTTGAAATAAGAGCGAATTACCATTAATAAAAGCTCGTCTAATATTATTTTTTTTCATCTAAATAACTATTAACTCTTAATATTTATGTAATGATCAGGCAAGCATGTGATTCGTCGGTGGTTTTTGCAGTTCTGCAAAAAAAACGTTAATGTGACAAAAATATGTTGTATTTTAATCCAAAATGGCATTACCATCAGGAATAAAATATTCATAAATAAAATAAGCAATTCAGCTTTGGAGCCTACTGTGTTAAATAAGTTTGCCATATCATCAATTCTCTTTGGACTAGGGTGTTTATTACCAATGAAATCGACCTTTGCAGCGACCAATTTAACCCTTGAGCAACAGCTTGGCCAAAAGCTGATGCTCGATTTTCGTTATTATTGTGAGCAAGACAGCGAGAACACACCTGAGCAAAAATGCCGTAATGCAGTCACTGAATTACCTGCAGATTTAGCCAAGGTGATCACTAAACATAATATTGGTGGGGTGATCTTATTTGCTGAAAATATCGATAATATTGCGCAAATCGTTAAATTAAATAATGCTATGCAACAAGCTGCGGCAAAGTCGAGCTTAGGCGCACCTTTATTTATTTCAATTGACCAAGAAGGCGGACGTGTTGCACGTATTCCTCGTGATATTGCCACTTCATTTACTGGTAATATGTCGATTGGCGCAAGTTATGCGGTTCACGGCACCAAGTTTGCTACACAATCTGCACAGGTGATTGCTGATGAATTAAAAGCCATTGGTGTGAATGTTAACTATGCACCAACTGTTGATGTAAACATGAACCCTGATAACCCGGTTATTAATGTGCGCTCATACGGTGAAGATCCAACACTTGTGAGTATTTTAGGTGGCGCACAAGTTGCTGGCTTTGAAGGTAATGGCGTAATTACCTCACTGAAACACTTTCCAGGCCATGGTGATACAAACGTTGATAGCCACACCGGCTTGCCAAAAGTAATGCACGATAAAGAAACTATCTGGGAAAAAGATTTACCTCCGTTTCAAACTATTATTAAAAAGCAAAACCCTGGCATGATCATGACTGCGCATATTCAGTACCCAGCACTGGATAGCAGCACATTTGTTAGTAAAGATGGCAAAACCATGATCAAACCTGCGACGATGTCGCATAAAATCATCAGCGAATTATTACGCGATGAAATGGGCTATCAAGGTGTAGTGATCACCGATGCGCTAGATATGGCTGGTATTAGCCACTTTTTCGAACCAATTGAAGCCGTTGTAAATACCTTTGCTGCCGGGGTTGATATTGCTTTGATGCCAATTGAAATTCGTAGTCCAAAAGATTTAGTCGTATTAGATAAACTGATCAGCCGCTTAGTGAGCGAAGTTGAAAAAGGTAATTTACAAGCCGACGAAGTCGCTATCTCTGCTCAACGCATCATCAATTTAAAAAGTAAATTTAAACTGACCACAGAGCTTGACGAATCGTTAGCAATGCAAAAAGCACAACTTATTCTCGGTGATGATAATCATCGCAAAATCGAAGCAGAGCTGGCTCTTGCCGCCATTACCCAAGTTAAAAATGACCAGCACACTTTACCGATTAAACTGACGACAAATAGTAAAGTACATATCATCATGCCTGATACCCGCAAGTGTTTGGCGCTACAACAGGCAATTACAGAAAATACTCAACAACCACTTGCATTTAGCTGCACCAGTTTACAAGGCTTTGAGCCCACAGCGACGTTAAAAGCAATCAATGAAGCGGATATCATCATTGCAGGCAATGCATCACCAAACCAAAGCGCGGTAGAAATTGGCGGCATGGATGACCTTGCTGATAACCCTGCATTTGCAATTGCAAAATCGGCGCAAGGTCCGGCACTTGAAAAACTGCTTCAGCAAGCGCAACAAGCTGATAAGAAAACCGTTTTTGTTAGTTTACGAGCACCATACGATATTGCCACATTTGGCCAATATGCGGATGCAATTTTAGCAACTTATGCGTATAACATAGATGTAGATAATGATGTTAAAGTAGCAGGGCCAGCTTTTACTGCTCTTGCAAAAGTACTAGTTGGTAAAAAGCCAGCGCAAGGTACTTTGCCTGTTACCGTCAGTGGCATTAACAACAACTAAAAGTTTACGAGGATACTATGCAACATAACGCATCACTTACTACGCCTTACGCTATTCGTAATATGATCAGGAATGAAGATTATACCGGTAGTACATCGGGCTTTGTTCCCGGCTTTGTACAGGCTAATTTAGTGATTTTGCCCCAGCGCTATGCGTTTGATTTTTTACAATTTTGCCAAGCAAACAAAAAAGCGTGCCCAATTGTAGCAAGTAGCCGCACGCCTGGAGCTACCAGCATTCCAAATGTTGCGCATGATTTAGATATTAGGACTGACATACCTCGCTATCGTATTTTTAAAAATGGCCAATTGATTGAAGAAGTAACGAATATCAAAGAGCAATGGCGCGACGACT
Source organism: Pseudoalteromonas sp. SG44-1 (assembly GCF_014164315.1). NCBI lineage: Bacteria > Pseudomonadati > Pseudomonadota > Gammaproteobacteria > Alteromonadales > Pseudoalteromonadaceae > Pseudoalteromonas > Pseudoalteromonas sp. SG44-1. Next base: position 110,219 of record NZ_JACJEW010000009.1, on the reverse strand, counting down.
TGGTCACTTTTTTAATTGGTTGCTCGTTTTCATTTGAAGAGTCGTTAAAGTTGGCGGGCCTAGAAATACGTAATATTACGGAAAATAAAAATGTACCTATGTACATGACTAATATTCCTTGCGAAAGCGCCGGTATATTTCATGCTAACATGGTCGTTAGTATGCGACCGATGAAGCCGGCAGATGCGATTCGGGCAATCCAAATATGTAGCCGCTTTCCAGATGTGCATGGAGCGCCAGTTCACTTTGGGGATCCAGCTGCAATAGGTATTAAAGATATTAATCGCCCTAACTTTGGTGAATCTGTCACCATTAAAGACGGTGAAGTACCGGTATTTTGGGCCTGTGGTGTCACGCCGCAAGTAGCCATAGCTAATGCTGCGCCTGATTTTTGCATTACACATAGCCCAGGTCATATGCTGATCACCGACATTCAAAACGCCCATATCTCGGCTTTTTAAACGGGAATAATGATGAAGCTCAATTGTGATTTAGGGGAAAGCTTTGGTGCATGGCAAATGGGCCTTGATGAAGAGGTAATGCCGCATATTGATATGGCTAATATTGCTTGTGGTTTTCATGGCGGTGATAGTGATGTTCTAGCACGCACCCTGATGCTTGCTAAACAACATGATGTCATTATAGGCGCGCACCCCAGCTATCCTGATAAACAGGGCTTTGGGCGTCGCTCCATGGCATTAACACCACAAGAGCTAAGCAATTGCCTGCATTATCAAATAGCCGCAATTGAAGGTATGGCAAGAGTACAAGGCCTCACTTTAGAGTATGTGAAGCCACATGGCGCGTTATATAACGATATGATGGCCGATAAAACAATTTTGACCACGGTGATGCAAGCTGTTGCCAGTTACCCGAGCCCTTTAAAACTAATGCTTCTCGCCACTGCGAAAGCAGAGCAACATCAACAACTTGCTCAACAATATCACCTTGAATTAATTTTAGAAGCATTTGCTGATCGCCAATATACCGATGACGGTCAATTAGTATCACGGAAAATTGCTGGTAGTGTGCATGATAAACCTGTGCTAATAGCGCAAGTTAAACAGTTACTCGCCACCGGCTGCGTAACCACACAATCGGGCAACCAACTGCCTTTACACGCCGACAGTTTATGTGTGCATGGCGATAACGCAGCAGGCATTGCCCTAATTCAAGAGATCAAAGCGTTATGCCACACTCGTTAAGTGATGAACAATTAAGTCAAGCAATCGAAACCATGATGGTAGAACAAAACCTACGTGGTATGCAAAATCTCTATGCCTATCAACAGACAGGGACTTATCTGCGCGCTGCAAAGTCGTTATTTGATGCCAAAAGTACGGTACTCATTGGTACCGGTTTTGCCGTCAAGCAAACCTTTGAAACCGATGGCCCTGTTGGCGCCATTGCTTTATACAATGCTTTAATTACGCTAGGTAAAAATCCTATTTTAGTCTGTGGAAACCCCCTTTACAGTGCACTGAAAAATGAATTTAACTGTTTTGAATTGCCACTGAATAATTTTACTGATGCAATGGCTTTTAGCAAAGCTGCGTTGGCTGAGTTAAAACCAGATTGCGTATTGTCTATCGAGCGCCCCGGGCTGTGTCACGGCAATAAATATTACAATATGCGTGGTATTGATATTTCGGCTGATTGTGGTTGTTTTGATTTTTTTGTCAGCCAAGCCTCCTGCCCAACTGTAGCTATTGGTGATGGCGGTAACGAAATAGGGATGGGCAATTTATCACAATATATGACCGAGCTGAGCATTATGCCGTGCCTTACTTGCTGCGATGAACTGCTGTTAGCGGATGTATCAAACTGGGCAGCTTACGGCATTATTGCGTTTTTAAGCCGCTGGCATAGCCAAGACTTACTCGCAGAAGTCGATACTTTAGCAATCCTGCAATATTTGAGTGAACGTGGCAGTGTAGATGGCGTTACTCACAAAAACGAATTAACCGAAGATGGCTTACATGCTATGCATGGCCAACAACTCATCGCAAGACTACGTCAGCTTAGCGGTGTTGCCAATCAGAATGAGGATTTATAATGAGTACGGTGTATTTAAACGGCGACTATATGAACGCAGAGCACGCAAAAATATCGCCAATGGACAGAGGCTTTTTATTTGGCGATGGTATTTACGAAGTGATCCCTGCCTATAATGGCAACATGCTTGGCTTTGCAGCGCATATTGAACGCATGAAAAATGGTTTAAATGAACTGGAAATTGTACTCGATTATACAGCTGATACATGGCGTGAAATCTGTCAGCAGCTGTGTGAGAAAAATCACGGCGAAAACCTTGGTATTTATTTGCACGTTAGCCGTGGCGCTGATACTAAGCGTGCTCATGCATACCCGAGTGGTATTACGCCTACGGTATTTGCCTACGCCTTTGAAATTCCAGCACAACCCGTTAGTGATATCGACAACGCCACGACTTATACTGTATCCGTTGAGCAAGATAAGCGCTGGCAGCGTTGCCACATCAAGTCAACCGCATTACTCGGCAACGTGATTCATTACCAGCATGGTGCGGCGGCTGGCAATAAAGAAACCATTTTATACAATCGCTTAGATGAGCTTACCGAAGCAAGCTCAAGTAATGTGTTTATTGTTAAAGATGGCGTGATCAGCACACCCCCATTGGATAACCAAATTTTACCGGGTATCACTCGCTGGTTAATTTTAACGATATTACACAGCTACAGTGACTTTAAAGTTCAAGAACGTATTATTACTAAGCAGGAACTATTTGCAGCCGATGAAGTGTGGATCACCAGTGCCACAAAAGAAGTTGGCCCAGTGGTAAAACTCAACGGTCAACTGGTCGCTGATGGCAAACCAGGGAAAATATGGCAACAAGTACAGAGCTTATTTACTGAACATAAGTTTGATTATTAATAGCGCTAAGCGGTAATTATAAAAGCCGGGTTTGTTAAGTAAACACGGCTTTTAAAATCCAATTAAGTTTTCGCTTACTTAGGCTGATACGGCCAAACTTCTAGTACTCCATCACTGCTTTCGCTGACAATTGTTTTATTTTCTTTATCATACGCTACAGCTAAAACTGAGCCACGAATGCGCTGTTGTGTCGCTTTATACTCAGCCAATAATGTACCATCTTTTACACGCCATAATTGTATCGTGCTTTTCGGTGAGCCGGTTAAAAACCATTTATCATCATTTACAAACCGCGAGTGGTTAAACTCTATAAAATTAGTAAATATATTTAGCTCAGCTTTTTTAATACCGGTGTTTAAATCAAGAAATATACGATCATCAACAGAATCTATCGCAAAACCTAAACTTGCATTTTCGTTTATACTAACATGATTAACACGAGTCGCTAATTTGAACTCTTTTAAAATAGTGCCATCTTTCGTTGACCATAAATAACTAAACTTATCGCTTGAACCGCTTAATGCTGTTTGTCCATCGGCAGATAGTGCTACAGAATTAATATCAAGGCGATGAACTTGAAATAGCGTATTTTGCTTCGTTAGAGAGTTGATCACATCAGCTTCACCGCTACGATAGCCTACCACTATTAACTGACCGTTTGCTGATATTGCAATATCACGAGCAATGTTTTTCCCTGTTGACCAACTACCCAGTAGTTGACCATTTGCAACTGAAAATAATATTAATGCTAAAATAAATATGTTAGTAAATCTCTTAACCAAAGCTCAGCTTAAATAGTCATAGCCTTTACTTTATTTATGAAGTTATTAGCGTATTATCAAAGTCTTACTAATGACACTAAACAAAACAGCAAAATGTTATGGATTTTTCTCTTTATACTAAACTGAGCCCACAACTTAGTCATAATAGTTATTGTTGTGAGTTTGACAGTAGCAGTTTTATTGACAGTGACTTTTTAAATTATCAGATTGTGTTACCGCAACAACTACAAAAGGCTGTTGTTAAACGAAGAGCTGAATACCTCGCCGGCCGTTTTTGCGCAAAACAGGTGTTAACCGCCCTCAATATCCCCTGTTTTGATATTATCTCAGGCCCCGATCGCGCGCCCATATGGCCTAAAAACATTATTGGTAGCATTACCCACACGCAAGGGATCGCAATGGCTATAGCATGTCAGCACACTGATATCGCTGGAATTGGTATTGATATAGAGCAACTAATGAGTGCCAAACAAGAGCTAGAGCTACAAAAGCAAATTTTGCATCCTGATGAATATCCACTGTTTAGGCGATTGGCTGGGCAGCTTTCACATCCATTAACCGTCATTTTTTCAGCAAAAGAAAGTATTTTTAAAGCACTATATCCAAGCGTAAAGCAATTTTTTGGTTTTGAAGCTGCACAGCTAATTGCTTTTAATCAGCAACAATTGCAGTTTAAAATTACTAAAACGCTCGCAGAGCAAGTGCCTCAAGACACTTACGTAACCGTTTTCTATCAATGTAATAAAAGTGTAGTACTCACCGAGTGTGAATTTACTATCGCAGCTCAACCACTCAAAAATACTAATGTCGGCAAGTAGCCACTAATAATCAATCAGGTATTCATCGCATGATGGTGTACCTTTGGGTTTTGTTATTCTATAACGGTTAGGTGCGATAATTAATAACAAGGAATTAAAATGAAATTGATTGCCCCCGCAGCCCTCCTAACCTCGCTGTGTTTTTCAGTATTAGCCAATGATAACCTGCAAACTTTTCAACTAGAAAATGTATTCGACCTTGAATATGCCAATCAAATTGAAATGACTAACGACGGTAAAACCGTCTACTTTGTTCGAAATCGGATGGACATTAAATCAGATAGTAAAGTTAGTAATATTTGGTCTGTCGACAGTAGTTCAAAGCAATTACAACCGCTTACATCGGGTGTACATATGGATTACTCCCCTGTCTTGTCGCCAGACCAATCACGTTTAGCGTTTATTTCAACTCGTGATGGCAGTAGCCAAATTTATGTAAAATGGCTAAAAACAGGCGCTGTTGCAAAAATTAGTAATCTTACTCAAAGCCCTGCAAGTTTGCAGTGGTCACCTAATGGTCGGCAATTACTGTTTAGCCAATTTGTACCGAGTAAAGTTAGTTCTCCTATTAACTTACCAGGCAAGCCTGAAGGTGCCAGCTGGGCAGAGCCTGCTAAATTTATTGATGACGTATATTATCGTGCCGATGGCGGCGGTTATACCAAGCCTGGTTTTCGTCATTTGTTTACTATTGATGCCAATGGCGGTAATGCCCGTCAGTTAACCTCTGGCGACTTTGATCATGGCGGGCCAGTTAGCTTTTCTGAAGATGGTAACAGCCTTTATTTTTCGGCTAATCGCCATGCTGACTTTAAACTCAAACCAACAAATTCTGAAATATATCAGCTGACATTAAATGATCTAAAAATAACAGCGCTTACCGACCGAGAAGGTCCTGATCAGCAACCGCAAATATCACCAGATGGGCGTTATCTTGCCTATACCGGTTATGATGATAAACGTACCAATTATGAAAATACCCAGCTATATATTCGCGATTTAAAATCGGGTGATACCACAAGTTTAACCGCTGATTTTGACCGCAGTGTCGAGCAAATTAAATGGGCTGATAATTCTAGAGGGCTTTATTTTAGTTACGCCAGTGAAGGCCAAACCGCACTCGCTTATCAACCACGTAGCGGCAAACGAAAAGTGATCACACAAAAAATAGGGAGTGTTTCCTTCGGTCGCCCTTATTCTGGTGGTGACTTTGATATAAGCGACGATGGTGATGTGGCAATCACGCTTGCTGATACCCAACGTCCTGCTGATATAGCAATAGTTAAAAATGGTAAAACACAACGTTTAACAAAATTAAATGACGACGCGCTTGGTAATAAACAGCTGGCAAAAGTAGAAGAAATTTGGCTGAAATCAAGTTATGACGACTTACCAATTCAAGGTTGGGTCGCCTACCCTCCTGGGTTTGATAGTAGTAAAAAATATCCCCTTATTTTAGAAATACACGGCGGCCCTGTCGCTAACTACGGTCCACACTTTAGCGCTGAAATACAATTATTTGCCGCTAAAGGTAATGTGGTTTTATATATGAACCCGCGTGGTAGTGATTCATACGGGAAGGAGTTCGCGCAAACTATTCATCACAATTATCCTAGTAACGATTTTGATGACTTAATGACTGGCGTTGATGCGCTTATTGGCAAAGGTTTTATTGATCAGTCAAAACTGTTTGTAACCGGTGGCTCAGGTGGCGGTGTACTTACGGCGTGGATTGTTGGCCATACAGACAGATTTGCCGCCGCTGTTGTTGCCAAGCCGGTGATCAATTGGATCAGCTTTGTACTAACTGCCGACTTCTACCCATTCTTTGCCGATTACTGGTTCCCAGGTAAGCCATGGGATCATATTGAGCATTATATGAAACGCTCGCCAATTAGCTATGTTGGTAATGTTAAAACACCAACCATGCTACTCACTGGTGAAGCGGATTACCGCACTCCTATTTCTGAGACCGAGCAATTCTATCAAGCATTAAAGCTACAAGGAGTTGATACAGCAATGGTTCGTATTCCTGATGCATCACATGGCATAACAATACGGCCGTCAAACTTGATGGCTAAAGTAGCTTATATTCAATGGTGGTTTGATAAGCATAGTAAATAGAAGTTAGTTAGCGGCGAGAGTAAAGTTAACAAGTTGCAAGTGTGAAGCTAGAAACCGTAGCTTGGTCCTTAACAACTTTTACTCTCGCTAATTTGTCCCTAGTCAAATCCCCTGTAAACCCCCTTTACAAAAAGTGAGTGCTCATTCACATATTCTAAAGTTTACACAAGTATCGGACTTTGTAAAAAATCGAGTTAGTAAAATTTCGGTTTATGACATTTTTTGGTCATCGAGTTAGTAAAAAATCGGTTTGAGTCACTGTTTATGGCGTTTAAGTTGGTAAAAAAGTGGTTTGTAGTCGGTTAGAGTTGGTAAAAAATCGGTTTATATTTTCTGATTAATGGCTAATAACGGCCATTTTTATCAAAATCCCCCCTTTCCAAAGAGCTAAAAGCTGATTAAATCGCTAAATTGATAAAAAATACCGCCAAAAAATTCACTTGATTAAACTCTGATCCAAAAATTGAAAATAAATCTGATGCTAGTTAAATACTGATCCAAGCCTTAGTTAAAATCTGATCTGAGCGGTAAAGTTAGCAAGTGTAAAGCTGTATATCCTCTGTAATTGCTAGCATCAAAAAAAGGGCCTTGCGGCCCTTTGTAACATTGTTGAGTTGGACTGTTATGTTAGAACTGGTTCATAGTGTTTGCTTCGCCGCCAGCTTTAAGCGCATTTTCACCGGAGAAGTACTCTTTATGGGTATCTCCCATGTTAGAACCTGCTAAGTCTTGATGCTTAACGGATGCTTGTTCGCGGCGAATTTCTTGACGCTGCACATCACGTACATAAGCCAGCATACCTAAGTCACCAAAGTAGCCTTCTGACAGAATATCAGTGCTCAATGCAGCCGTGTGATAGGTCGGTAGCGTAATTAAGTGGTGGAAAATACCAGCTTCGCGCGCGCCATCACGTTGGAAGTTTTGTACTAACTCATCTGCTGCGACTGCAAGTTCAGTTGCATCCATCTCTGGTGCCATTAGCGCCTTATTATCATCAATGCTTGGATAAGCAGATAAGTCTTTACCTTCGTCTAACCACTGTTGATAAACTTGCTCGCGGAATTTCAATGTCCAGTTGAAAGAAGGTGAATTGTTATAAACCAGTTTAGCGTCAGGAACTTGCTCTTTAACCCGATTAACCAGTTCAGCAATTTGTTTTACATGTGGTTTTTCAGTTTCAATCCACAGTAAATCAGCACCCGATTGCAAGCTGGTAATACAATCTAGTACAACACGGTCTTTTTCTGTGCCTTCGCGGAATTGGTATAAACCATTATCAAGGCGAGTCGGCTTGCATAGTTGGCCGTTCAGCTTCATTGCCGTATCACCTTCATTTAAATCTTCAACACCGTTAATTGGTGTGGTTTCTAAAAACGCATTGTACTGACTAGCAAGGTCGCCAGGTGTTTGTGATACCGGCACTTTTTGGGTCAAGCTGGCACCAAGTGAGTCAGTACGTGCGACAATAATACCGTTATCAATACCCAGTTCTAAAAAGGCATAACGCACGGCGTTAATTTTTGCTAAAAAGTCTTCGTGTGGCACAGTTACTTTACCTGCTTGGTGACCACATTGCTTCGCGTCTGAAACTTGGTTTTCGATTTGGATAGCACATGCCCCCGCTTCAATCATTTTTTTAGCGAGTAAGTAGGTTGCTTCTTCATTACCAAAACCAGCATCAATATCTGCGATGATCGGTACCACATGACTTTCAAAGTTATCTATTTTATCAAGTACCGCTTGTACATCACCACCAGTTGCTTTGGCGTTATCTAAGTCTTTAAATAAATGGTCAAGTTCACGAGCATCGGCTTGTTTTAGGAAAGTATAAATTTCTTCAATCAACGCCGGTACTGAGGTTTTTTCGTGCATACTTTGATCCGGTAGTGGGCCGAACTCAGAGCGCAGCGCAGCAACCATCCAACCGCTTAGGTATACGTAGCTACGCTTAGTGGTTTTTTGGTGACGTTTAATCGCCATCATCATTTGTTGGGCAGTAAAACCATGCCAGCAACCAAGCGATTGTGTGTATTGGCTGGTATCAGCATCATATGCAGCCATGTCTTCACGCATGATGTCAGCTGTAAACTGGGCGATGTCTAATCCCGTACGAAAACGATTTTGCAAGCGCATACGACTTGCGTATTCAGGATTAATTGCTTGCCATGTTTTACCTTGTGCTTGACAAAGTGTAGCTAAAGTATCGGTTTCACGTTGATAAGTAGTCATAATAAAAAATCCTCTGAACGGGTTAAAACTAAATTTTATTTATATGGTTGTGTGAGAGGCTAAGAGTTAATGCTCTGTAGCGCTTAAATCAACATTAGGCCGATTTATCGGATTTAGTAAATTTATAGTTGTTATGCTGGCTATATATTTAGTGAATGGCTAAAAGAACACCTATTGCGTATTTTTAGGTTATGGTTAACAAAAGATTGCTCACATGCAGTCAATTGCACCGCGACCGTTTAAAAGGATATCGATTATGACACTCTCTCACAGCCAATTTGGATTAACCGTAGATAACCAATTAGCCGATTTTGTTAACCAGCAACTGCTACCCGGTACAGGTATTAGCGAACAACACTTTTGGCAAGGATTTGCTGAAATTATTGATGACCTTAGTCCGCTTAACCGTGCATTATTAGTCAAGCGTGAAGACCTACAACACCAAATTGATAGCTATCACCTAGCAAATAAACACTGGGATGCAGCGCAATACCAACAGTTTTTAACTGACATTGGTTATTTAGTCCCTGAGCCCGATAATTTTTGCATTGAGACAGAAAATGTTGAGCCTGAAATAGCCCGCACAGCTGGCCCTCAGCTGGTTGTGCCAGTAAGTAATGCACGCTTTGCACTTAATGCCGCTAACGCACGCTGGGGGTCGTTATACGATGCCTTATACGGCACTGATGTACTTAGCGAAGAAGATGGCGCTGAAAAAGGCAGCAACTATAATCCTGTTCGCGGTTTTAAAGTAATGGCCTACGCAAGGCAGTTTTTAGATAAAGCGTTACCACTTGAAAATGGCTCACATATTGAAAGTACTAATTATTCGGTAGTTAATGGCCAGCTCATCATCACCTTACGTGATAGCTCACAAACAGGCTTAAAACAACCAGCGCAACTTATTGGTTTTCAAGGTGAAGCACAAAACCCCAGTGCAATTTTATTACTCAGTCATGGCCTCCATATAGAGCTACAAATAGATCATAATCATAGCATTGGTGCAGCCGACAAAGCGGGCTTAAAAGACGTCCTCCTCGAAGCTGCACTTACCACCATTATGGATTGTGAAGACTCCGTTGCCGCCGTTGACGGCGAAGATAAAGTGCAAGTTTATCAAAATTGGTTAGGCTTAATGAAAGGAACTCTCGCTGAGTCATTCACAAAAGATGGCAAAACGATTGAGCGTACACTCGCTAAAGACCGCAGTTATTCAGGTATTGATGGGAAACCGCTAAGTCTAAAAGGGCGTAGTATGATGTTTGTGCGTAATGTTGGCCATTTAATGACAAACCCTGCGATTCAAGATAGCCAAGGCCGCGACGTATTTGAAGGTATCATGGATGCAATGATCACGGTCACTGCCGCACTGCATGACTTAAATGGCAATAGCCCGGTAAAAAATTCAACTGCAGCCAGTATCAATATCGTCAAACCGAAAATGCATGGTCCTGAAGAAGTTGCTTTTACCAATACATTATTTAGTCGTATTGAACAGCTTTTACAGTTACCCAAAAACACCATCAAAATGGGCATTATGGATGAAGAGCGCCGTACATCGGTGAACTTAAAAGCCTGTATTAATGCTGCTAAACAACGTGTGGTATTTATCAATACTGGCTTTTTAGACCGTACAGGTGATGAAATTCATACCTCAATGCAAGCAGGTGTAGTATTACCAAAAGCAGCCATTAAACAACAACCTTGGATCAATGCTTATGAAGACAGAAATGTCGATATCGGTTTGCAAACCGGGTTAAGTGGTCGCGCACAAATAGGCAAAGGTATGTGGCCAATGCCCGATAAAATGGCGTTGATGATGGAGCAAAAAATTGCCCATCCGCAAGCAGGCGCTAATACAGCCTGGGTGCCCTCCCCTACTGCAGCCACCTTACATGCTATGCACTATCATGACGTTGATGTGTTTGCCTGTCAAAAAGCGATTGCCCAGCGTCAACAAGCTAGTTTAACAGAACTATTAACTCCGCCTTTGATGGTTGATCCTAATAGTTTGAGCAAAGAAGATATTCAGGCAGAGCTGGATAACAATGCTCAAGGTATTTTAGGTTATGTAGTACGTTGGATTGATCAAGGTGTAGGCTGTTCTAAAGTGCCTGACATTAACCATATAGGATTAATGGAAGATAGGGCTACACTGCGTATTTCAAGCCAACATATGGCTAACTGGTTGCAGCATGGGGTATGCACGCAAGCACAAATAGAAACTACTATGGCGAAAATGGCAAAAGTAGTGGATAGCCAAAATGAAGAGGATCCGGCTTATGTTAATATGGCTGATTCAGTGCAAAGCTTAGCACAAAGTATTGCATATCAAGCGGCATTAGCCCTTGTATTAGAAGGAGTTAAACAACCCAGTGGTTATACTGAACCATTGTTGCATGCGTTTCGTATAAAATATAAAGCGCAACAATAACTCCCCTTCGAGTTTGTTAGTGTCATATTGCCAGCCCTCGGGCTGGTTTTTTTTGCTTAAATTATCCTTTAACCATAACTTTGCTGAATAATCAGCATTCAGAAAAATAAGCCATCAACAACAAAAAAGCACATTCCAGCAATGAAATGCGCTTTTGTATCTTCTCGAAACTAGTGTTACTACTGGCTAAATTTATAACTTCAGCCTAATTCACTACCGTGGCGTTATGATAAACGTTTTGTACGTCGTCACAATCTTCCAACATTGCAATAAATTTATCAAAATTAGCGATAACATCGGCATCAGTAATTTCTATATGCACTTGTGGCACGAAGGTGATTTCGTCAACTTCAAAAATAATACCTGCAAACGCCTCTTCTAATGCTGTTTTTGCTTTGTAATATTCGGTATGTGGAGCAAAAACCGATACTTTGCCATCTTCAACTTCTACATCGGTTACATCAACATCAGCCATCATTAAAGCTTCAAGTACCACTTCATCATCGTCACCACTAAAACCAAGTACAGCTAAATGATCAAACATATGTGCTACACAGCCTGGTGTACCTATTTTTGAGTCAGTTTTAGTAAACGGTAAGCGAACATCTTTAATAGTACGATTTGGGTTATCTGTTAAACAGTCAACAATCACCATACAGTTACCTGGGCCATAGCCTTCGTAACGGGCTGTTGCATAATCTTCACCAGCTCCGCCAGCAGCTTTTTCTATCGCTTTTTCGATGACATGTGCTGGTACTTGATCTCGCTTCGCGCGTTCGATTAAGCGTTTTAGCGACTGGTTTACTTCTGGATCAGGTTCACCATTTTTTGCTGCTACGTAAATTTCTTTACCGTACTTAGAATTAACTTTGGTTTTAGCATTGGCTGTTTTCGCCATGGAGCTTTTACGTACTTCAAATGCTCTGCCCATCTTATGCCTCTATTGGAAACTCGATATTGGCAACATTTTAACAATTTGCGCAGTATTGAGCTAGTGATTAAATGACTGCAAAATCACAATTATGACATTTCGTTTAACAGTACTTACGCTTATAAAAGTTAAACAACACGCTATTTAACATAACACTAAAATTCTACTTAAACTGAAGCATTTATAAGTCGAGATTGTCGTGTTTGCCCTAAATTATTTATTAACTTAGGCAATTCAGAAAAATGGTGCAGAATATAATCAGCTTGTTCTGCATATGCAGGAACATCACTCGGTGCATATAAACAAGCACGCATATTGGCATTATGTGCAGCCTGGATATCATAAAGATAATCACCAACATAAAGTATATGTTGCTGATCTATTCCCCATAACGTTGCAATTGCATTCAAAGCACTCGGATCTGGCTTAGGGGGGGCATCACTACGCGTGAGTACAGTTTGAATTGGCAACGGATTATTTTTTAATTTCAGCGCAGTAGCGCGGTCGTAATTACGTGTCACGATTGCCATTGGTATTGCTTGCTCTTTTAAACGCGCGATAGCTTGCGCTACACCGGGTAACAACGTTGCATGTTGAGCATCAATAAGCTCATGCTGATGGACAATATTCATTGCTTCCTCACGCATGTAAGGAGACGGAAGGCCATCAATAAAACTAAGTAGATCATGCTCGTCAGGGCAACCGACTTGAGCTTTGATAAGAGTAAAATCAAGTTCAGATGATACTAAGGTGCCATCTAAATCAAAAATAACCCCAGCTACTGTACTTTGATACGTATTCATACCACTCCTTGTATATGATTTGATTTTCATCCAAATTACTTACTTTAAGATAGTTTACGCAATTAGATATGAAAAGGAACATATTCGTATTTAATATAAAAATTAATAAAAAACGCGCACAAAACTACTGTGCGCGTCGGTTGGGGGACTTTTAAATTTGCCTACTTAGTTTACTCTACCGCTGTATTAGCTGGTTCAAAGCGCGCTTCTAGCCAAGTGTCATCTTGGGTAAAGTGCAGTGTTTTCACTTTGCCTTGACCTTCAACATTAACCATATTCACTTGCGCAGGCCATAAATCACGCAGCGCGCCGTGACTCATACGGATCCCTTTAATGTCCTTTGGGATCGGCGCTTCTTGATAAACCCAAAAAAACTTACCATCAACTTGCGCACCCACTTCTTTCAACACTAGCGGCTCACCATCTAGTGTTTGTAAAGCAACATGTGATTCTATGTAATCTACAAAGCGTTGTTGATCTTCTTTATTACTAATAATATCTGCACCACCGGCAAATAAATGCTCCACAGCATGCTCGGTATCATGTAAATAAAACCGATGCATTAGCTCAATATTACTAGTACGTTTATTAAATAAAACTGTAGTTACTGATGCTTTAAGTTGATGCGCCATCGCTGGCATAGCAACTATAAAAGCAAGAATAATAAGCATAAAACGCATTATTCTTGCTCCTTATCGCTGTCTTTTTCGTCACCTGTTTTTAGCTCAGTTTTAATATCGTGCATGATATCGCGGCTGACTTTGGCTTTACTTTGCTCTTTTTTATACACTTCAATACGTGAAGGGATAATACGACGAGGGTAGTTATTATTTTCAACATCTACGTCTGCAGTTTCCCAACGAGGGTCAACCGTTACTGATACCAAAGGCTTGTTCTTATCAGTAATAATAAGTTTTTGCACATGTTTGTGGTTGCGACGCCAGATTTCGGCAGGGATCATACGCTCTTCTTTAGTACCATCTTCATAGCTAAGCTCAAGTAAAATTGGCATTACTAGGCCGCCTAAATTCGAAAATTCAAGCACGTAATAGTTTTTATCTTCTGCAACTGCGCGATCGAGTACTTTACGCTCCCATGGCTCTAAGCCTTTTAAGAATTTATTATACGAGTTGCGCTCTTTGTTAGTAACAGTGAAGCGGTCGTTTTCATCGTAGAAATCAGTTACGTCGGAGTTTTCTTCAACCCATAGCTTTTTAGCTTCAGCCTTATTGCGTTCCACAAATAGTGGCATAGGTTTAGCCGCTTCAATATCACGTAGGCGATTAAAATCTATATCAGGATTTTTAGTATCTAAACGTAATTGATAGACTTTATCGAGCGAGATATCAACATGATCAGTGCTATAGAACCAGCCACGCCAGAACCAATCTAAATCAACACCTGATGCTTCTTCCATAGTACGGAAAAAATCAGCAGGGGTAGGGCGCTTGTACTTCCAACGCTGGGCGTACTCTTTAAACGCAAAATCAAACAGCTCACGACCTAAAATCACTTCACGCAAAATATTCAGTGCGGCCGCAGGTTTGGTATAAGCATTAGGCCCTAAACGCAGTACGCTGTCTGACTGAGTCATTACCGGCACTTGATTTTCAGACTTCATGTAGGCAACAACGTCACGTGGTTCAACCCCCCATGGAATAGTTGGATCCCATTCACGCCCAGCAACACCATCTAAAAAGCTGTTTAAACCTTCATCCATCCAAGTCCATTGGCGCTCATCAGAGTTCACCACCATAGGAAAATAAATATGACCAACCTCGTGGATCACCACGCCAATTAAAAAGCGCTTTTCAGCTTGTGAATAAGTACGCGAACCGTCATCCTGTAACTCAGTTCGAGGGCCATTAAATGTGATCATTGGATATTCCATACCGCCTACTGGACCATTGACTGACTGCGCAACAGGGTATGGATAATCAAATGAAAAGCGTGAATAAACTTCCATTGTATGTACGATTGCTTCGGTCGAATACTTCTTCCATAGATCGCCACCTTCTTTGGGGAAAAATGACATAGCCATCACTAATGGCTGATCATTACCGCCTTGTTGATAACCTTTTGCATCCCACATAAATTTACGCGACGACGCCCATGCAAAGTCACGCACATTTTCAGCTTTAAAGTGCCATGTTTTGGTCTTGTCTGTGCCTTCTTTTTCATTTTCTAAGGCTTCATCTTCAGTAACGATAAATACTGGGCGCTTTGTATTTTTGGCTTGTTCTAAACGGTTTCGCTGAGTACGGGTCAGCACGCTACTAGCATTATCAAGCTTACCCGTTGCAGAGACGATATGATCGGCAGGAACAGTGATCTCAACATCATAATCACCAAATTCTAGCGTAAACTCTCCACTGCCTAAAAAGGCTTTATTAGTCCATGCTTCGTAATCTGTATAAGCAGCTAAACGCGGAAACCATTGAGCAAGTAAGAATATGTCGTTGCCATCTTTTTCAAAATGCTCGTAACCAGAGCGAGCGCCAACGGCATCTTCTTCGACGATGTTAAAAGCAAAGTCCATGCTGAATTCAGTGTCTTTGCCTGGTTTCAGTGGTTCATTTAAGTCAATACGCATTAGTGTATCAACAACTGTGACTTTTAATTCTTTACCGTTATCATCTTTAACATTAGCAATTGTAAAGCCAAGTTCATTGTCACTCATAAATTGTTGACGACGTAACTGACTTAAACTTAATTTAGTTGCTTTTGGTTGTGGATCTCCCTGTAGGGCAGAGCCGTTAAATGTAGCAGTACGTTCTGCAATAGAGTCGCTTTTAAAAATATTTTGATCGAGTTGCAACCATAAATACTTGAGTGTGTGCGGTGAATTATTTTTATACTCTATGGTTTGACTTGCTGTTAAGCGACGTGCATTTTCATCAAGCTTTACATCGATGTCGTAATTAACATGCTGCTGCCAATATTTTTCACCAGGCTCACCTGCTGCACTACGATAAACATTCGGTGTAGGCAGCACTTCATCAAGTTGGCGAAACTTATCAACATAACTGCCTTTTGTTTGCTCAACTGCAGAAGCCATAACAGTACTTGAGAGAGCTAACGGTAAAAATATAGCCCCTAAAGTTACAACTGCTTTTTTCATAATTAATCCTGTTAATTTTTCGTAAGCATACTTTGTCAAAATAGTGAGATATATTCAATGAAATAGCGATAAACCGCCGCATTTATAGGGTAAAAAATAACTTATTCTTAAATACTGATGATTAACAACAAGGCAATTATTGTAAAGGGGGTTTACAGCAACTTTTGTACGAAATTCAGGCTTAATTAATGCAAGTCAATTACAGTTAGCTTTACAGTTTGTAAACACGTTAACCTAAACGATGAGTAGTAAACCCTCTTACCATAGTATTGAATAAGTTAGCTGACAGCTTGCAGGAGTAACCGATGAAATTTTACATTGTAAAAAAAGATAATAGTGTTGCGGCAATTCCAGCTCAGACTGAGCAACTAAATGAATATCAAAAGCGGGGCTTTGAGTTTGTTGAAGTCGTTGCGGCTTGCGATAAAAACGACGCACTCGCTCGCTTTCCAAAACATAGTAAAAAACGTAAAAAGTGGCTTGTTTTATGCAGTAGTTTGTTGGTTATAAGCATAACTTTTAGCTTAATTTCGGCTATTTTTGTATTAATGGCTAAATAATGAATTCTTTAGTTGACCTTTATAGTCATTTGTATTTAAAATCGCCCACTTTTTTGATTTGAGGGGGTTAAAAGCATCGCTTTTCTCCTCAAAAGTGTTTCAACATACTAGTAAAATGCGGTGGGCATATGGATTTTTATATCCTAAAAAAACAACAAGAAGTAATTGCAATTCCAGCAGATGAACAAAGTTGTAAACAGTATTTAGATTCAGGTTATTTTTATATTGATAAAGTAGCTGCCTGTAACGAAACGAATGCGTTAAAAGTACTGCAGGCCAAACAAACCAAAGCTCTCAAAGTACCATTAGTGCTGGCATTGTTAGCTTTACCCATGGTGATCTTTGCTTGGTATAACCTAACAAGTTAAAGATTCAGCTTGTGCCCTTGCATCTTAATTTAGCTTGGGTATATTGACGCTCTTAACTGTTTTTTAAGAGCGTGACATGAAAGTCTTACATACCTCAGATTGGCATTTAGGCCAACAATTTTACGAACACAATCGCTGCCAAGAGCATCAGGTGTTTTTCAGTTGGCTCATAGACACGCTCGTCACACAACAAATAGATCTGCTGTTAGTCGCTGGTGATATTTATCACACAGCTACCCCACCTGCTAGCAGTGAAAATCAACTCTACCAATTTATAAAAGATGCCAAAAAACACTGCCCTGCATTACAAATAGTGCTTATTGCCGGTAATCATGATTCTGCAAATCGCATAATGGCCGCCCAGCCGCTGCTTGCTCAGTTTGATACTCAGGTCGTAGGCCGTTTTGATGCGAATAGTCCAGCAGATGTGGTACTGCGTTTAAATAGCAACCCTGTAACAGCTCATATCGTTGCAATGCCATTTTTACGTGCCAGTGATGTTAGTTCACTTAGTCACACTGAAAACGGTCACGATTACGCTCAAGGCATAGCTAAGGCGTACCAGCTAAGTATTGAGCATGCGCTCATTGATAAGCCTGCAACAACGCCGCTGATAGTGATGGGGCACTTACATGCCAAGGGCGGCGATATCTCTAGTGATTCTGAGCGAAATTTGATAATTGGCGGAGAAGAATCAGTCACAGCAAACGTGTTTAGCAATCATGCTGATTACGTTGCCCTGGGCCACTTGCATAAAGCGCAAATAGTCGCAAAGTCCGAGACAATCCGCTATAGCGGTACACCAATGCCGATGTCGTTTTCAGAGCGCAACTATAAACACCAAGTATGTGTTGCTGAGTTTACAACCACCACTGATGATACGATTGCAGTGACTGTAAACCCCCTTTACATTCCTCGCCCAACAGAAGTGATTTTATTACCTGAAGGAGAGTGCGTACCTCTTGAACAATTATGCCAACAACTATCGAGCCTAGACCTAAGCCAATATAGCCAAGCTCCGTATGTAAGAGTAAAGCTTAGTGCAGGTGATACCGATACAACCTTTCGAGAGCAAATTGAAAAAGCACTAGAGAACAAAGAAGTGCGCTTTTGCGGCATAGAACGCGTTCGTCAGCATAATAAAGAGCAGCGTTTAACTGTCTTTGAAGATTTAAGCCAAGTCGAGATGCTCAACCCGCAAATGTTATTAGAGCAAGCGTTTGCCAATAACAAAGACATGGCGGGGCAAGCTGTCCCGGATGAGCTAAAAACCCTTTTAAACGATGTAATAAGCGAACTTGCGGAGCAAGAACAACTATGAAAATAACCGCAGTACGCATCCATAACTTAGCCTCAATTGTTGACGCCGAAATCGACTTTACCAAAGCACCGTTAAGGGATGCTGGTTTATTTGCCATAACGGGCGACACCGGTGCAGGAAAAAGCACTTTTTTAGATGCGATTTGCTTAGCCCTTTATACCAAAACAGCTCGATTAAGAGGTGATAAAGGTAACTTAATAGATTTTAATGGCGACAGTATAAAGTTAAATGACCCACGTAACTTATTACGTAAGGGTAAATGGGAAGGTTTTGCCGAGGTCGATTTTTTAGGCCAAGATAAACAGCTCTATCGCGCGCGCTATACCATTCAAAGAACTCATAAAAAAATAACCGGCAAGTTAAAAGTAGCTGAGCACAGCCTCTATACTTTGCCAGACGAAACGCTAATAGCTGATAAAAGCAACACCATAAAAGAAGTCGAAAGTAAAATAGGGCTCAACTTTGAACAATTCTCGCGGGCGGTATTATTAGCGCAACATGAGTTTGCGGCATTTTTAAAGGCCACGGGTGATGAACGAGCCCAGCTTTTAGAATGCTTAACTGGCACAGATAAATTTAGCTTGATTGGTAAACGTATTTTTGAGCGCCATAAAGAACAGCTAAATAAACTCGAATTGCTCAAAGCCAGTTTAGCCAGTTATACCTTACTCACTGACGAAGAACTTGCCGCGAAAACTCAACTACTTGATGATTTAAAACAGCAAATTGAAGATACTACAAAAACCTTAGCTGGCATCGAGCAGGGTATAAACTGGTATAAGCAAGCCAATAGCTTAGAGCAAGCACTTAATCTAGCACAACAAAATCAACAACAAGCCAGTACAGCGCTTAAAGCCATTGCAACACAAAGTGAACAGGCTAAACAAGCGCAAAGTGCACTGGAAATTAAAGACAATCGCAATCGTTTTAAAAGCTTAACGGCGCAAAATAATGAACTAAATACCAAGGTAAATGATTTAAAGAGTATCGATCATGCGGCACTCATTACTGATCTTGCCAGCGCACTTGAAAAGCACAACGAGAGCTTGCAAAGGGCGAAACAACAGCAAAAAAGCGCAGAACCAATCATTGCTAAAGCGCGTGAGCTCGACAATCAACTTGCGATGCAAACACAAACCATAACCAGCATTACAAGGCAAAATGAAAAAGAGCAAAAACAACTTACTCATTTACAGCAGCAATTTAAACAAAGCCAAGCAAGTCATCAACAAGCAAAAAAACATTCCGAGCAACACCAGCAATGGCTAACCCAGCATAGTCAACTTAAGCAACTAGCGAGTGATTGGAATTACTATCAGCATAGCTTCAATCAGTTTTTGCACGCTAAGCAGCAATTTGCAACAACGACTGAACAAAGTACACAGTTAGCAGCTGAGCTTATACGGCAAAACGAGCAGCTGGAAACACAAACTAAAAAACTGACGCTAAGCGAACAAACACTTTTAAGCGAACAACAAAAGCTTGATCAACTCAACAAGCAACACGGCCAATTTAATATTGAGCAATGTGATGCCAAACTTAAAAATATCGATTACTTAAAAGAGCAACGCGAGCGTTACAAGCAGTTTAATCAAGAGCTAAAGCAAAGCACGCAACAACAAAGTGTTATTGCAAGCAAACTAAGTCAGGGCGAGCAAACACAAACAACGCTAACCCAGAACCTTGTAACACGAGAACAAACGCTTAAACACAGTGAATACGCACTAAATCAAGCTCGCTTGCGTGCCAGCGAAAGTGTCGAACATTTACGTGCTCAACTTACGCCAAATGAACCTTGTGTGGTATGTGGAGCAACCGAACACCCATTCGCAGATCAGCAATTAACTAACTTGATCGCTGCTTTTGAAAATGACTATAAAAATGCAAAACAGCACTACGAAAATGCCCTAGCAGAGCTTCACTCGCATCAAACTCAGCATGCTGTTCTCGTTGCTGAACACACACAACACAGCCAAGCGGTACAGACTGCAAAGACTAAACAGCTTGAAATAAAACATACCATGCAAGCGGCCCGCACTGAACTTAATGACTTAACCTCAGAGCAATTGGAGGCCAGTTACATTGCGCTCAATGAACAAAAAACACAGTATTATGCAACACAAAAACAACAGCGCAACTTGCAAGAGCAGGTAAACCAACTGCAAAGTATCTTTAAAAATGAGCAGCAAGCTCAACAACAGTTACATACACGCCACCTTGAACTAAGCAATCAACAAAGCCAGCTCAATAGCAAGCTAAGTGAACTAAGCACACAAATTAATGAGCTAACCGCGACCCTTGGTTCACAATTTCAAGAGGCTCAATTTTGGCAACAACTGCAAAATAATACGCTTGATTTAACTGAGTTAAACCAGCAAGTTGAGCAATATCAGCACAACCAAGAGCAACTTGAGCAAGCGCAAAAACAACTCGATAGCGCTGACCAACAGATGCAGCAGTTTACACCGCTGATCAGTGATGCGAAGCTAATCTTAAAAAACCTAAATGATGATTTAGCCAAAGCACAGCAACAACATAGCAGCTCGCAAAGTGAACGCTTAGCGCTATTTAATAATGAACACATTAGTGCTGACGACTACCAAACGAAGCTAGCTGCTCAACAAGAGCAATGCCAAGCACAGCTTCAGCGCAGCCAAAAAGCGCACGATAACGCGATAAAACAACGCGACGAGCACGCGATAACGCTGCAAGGCCTCGAGCAACGGCTACTTGAAAATACGCAAGAACAAGCCGACCTCGATACTCGCTATAATCAATGGTTTGCTGAATTTAAAAGCCGCTACAGCGATGCAAGCCACGAACAGGTCACAATTTTACTAACACTAAGTAGCGATGAAATTAAAACGCATTTAAAGCAACATGAACAATTAGCGCAAGCTTTAATAGATGAAAATGCCGCGTTAAAGCAGCACAAACACGCTTACTTACAGCATCAAAACAGCGATAAACCTAAGCAAAGCCATGCTGAGCTTATTCAACAGTTAGCCAATTTAAACGATCAGCAAGCTGCGCAGCACAAAGCACAGCTTGCAACTAATACTGTACTTGAACAGCACAATCAAAACCGTCAGGCGCTGCAAGGCAAACAAACTGAATTGGCAACCTTGCAAAAACACGTCGAGCAATGGCATGTACTTAATAAAGTCTTGGGTGATGCAACGGGTAAAACCATGCGTAACTTAGCACAAACGCAAACGCTAAAAATATTATTACACTATGCAAACAGCCACTTACGAACGTTAAACAAACGCTATGAACTTACAGCTATTGAGCAAACCTTGGATATCGCCATTGTTGATAAGGACATGGCCGATGAGCAACGTTCAGTTAATACCTTATCCGGCGGCGAGTCGTTTTTAGTCTCGTTGGCACTTGCGCTGGGCCTTGCATCTTTGTCATCCAATAAAGTAAGTATTAACTCTTTGTTTATTGACGAAGGCTTTGGTACGTTAGACAGTGAAACATTAAGCATTGCCATGGATGCACTTGATTCATTACAAGCGCAGGGGCGCAAAGTGGGCGTGATCTCCCATGTATCTCAAATGACAGAACGGGTTGCTACCCAAGTTCATGTCGCCAAGAAACCTGGTGGCTATTCGACTGTTACAATTATTTAAGGAATAGTAATGCCAACATTTACACAAGACGAAGCAACGCAGTATGATTCTCGCATTCCTCGTTTAGTACCGGGGTATGAATTACTGCACAACAGTACCGCAGCGCAACTACAAGCAACGCTCGGCGATGAAGCACATATTTTGGTAATAGGCGCCGGTACCGGTAAAGAAGTCGCCCTCCTTGCTGCCTTGCAGCCTAAATGGCATTTTACTGCACAAGATACCTCACAAGACATGCTCGATATCGCAAAGCAACGATTTGTTGAGCTTGGGATCAGTGAGCGGGTTACTTTACACTTAGGCTCGCCATCCGAACTTAAACAACAAGCGGATGCCGCATTATGCTTATTAGTGATGCACTTTGTGGCAGATAACGGCGATAAAAAAGCCATGTTGCAAGCAATTAGCACACAGCTAAAAGCACATGGGCAATTATATTTAGCCGATTTAATGCGTCCAGAAACACTTTTTGAGCGTGATGCCCAATTGATACTCAGCAAACAATTAGGCTTAACTGAAACAGGGGTAGAGCGCATGCAGCATAATTTTGAGCATGAGTTTTTCCCACTTGATAGAATTCGTCTTGCCGACTTACTCGATGAAACAGGCTTCAATAGTGGCAAGTTGTATTTTAAAACACTTGGTTTTAGTGGTTATGTGGCACAAAAACGCTAAACGTAAACTAATAATTTACCTTTCACAATGCTCTATTACTTCCTAGACATGCATTAAAGCATTTTTAAAACCGTTTACCTAACGCTGGTTAACGGTTTTAATATTGACACTTTATTTTTCAATATATTACCCTAACCAAATAGATTCGTATTAGGTCTAATAAAACCACCATTACTTGGGATTGTGTATCATCCCACTAACAACAATGTACTGACACACTTAGAATCAATAATAATTTTTTCATGTGCTTTCAAGCCAAATATAAGCTTTTAACGGTTACCGTCTTATTTTTTGTACCTATAAAGTTTGCAATAACAAAAAATAATGGTAGGCTGTAAGTTCATCTTTTACAGGACGTAACTAATGAAAAAATGGATTTTTATATTAATCTCCCTCAGTTTCAGCCCGCTATGTACTGCATCCGCTGTTTACTCCCCTTTGACACAACCGCAATTAGAACAACCTGACACAACACTATTAACTCGACTAGCTGATTTTTGTAATCGCAGAGAAAACATCACAACATCAACCGATAAAGACAGCTTCGCGAATATAATTGAATCACCAATAACAGCTGGTTTTTATCTACACTCATATAACAACACGGCAAAACAGACTGCATGGCGCAATTTTTATGAGTTGCCAGCGCGCTGTAAAACTAAAGAAAACGCCACCATTAATGCACTTTGGTGTACGGAGCATCAGCGAAAAAAACGCCAACAGTTTGAATTACAATGGCAAACAGCGGGCAACTTACAACGTGCCGAAGTACAACCTAATGATCATGTCTATGAAATCATCCTACCCAGAAAAGGCATGCAATCGATTAGTTTAGCTACTCAAAACGTAAAGTCACTCCCCCAAACAAGCTTATTACAACATGCTTCTTCATTAATGGGGATTGTCTGTATTTGTTTGTTTATTACCGTTGTGATTTTATTTTTTAGTTGGCGACATGCTAAAAGGGTGAAGCGGTTCGTAATCTTAACTCATACCAATAAAGTAATTTATAGCAGCAAGTAACAGCCCAGAGCAGGCTGCTACTAAACGAAATAGTCTGAGCTTTGGAGAATCAATCTCCAGCGACAATTAATAAATTAATCGTCGGTTTTTAACTGTTTTGCACGCTCTTGTGCTGCAATTAATTTGGCTGATTTTGGCACTGTTTTTTTCGGGACAATCGTCGGCTTTTCTTTTGAATTTGGATCCCAAGTAGGGTCGAGTGATAAATTAGCAAATGGGTTAGCTTTACTCTGATTTGGATCTGCTACAAATGCGCCAGATATATCATCTCTTTCATCGTGCTCTGATGCACTATGCTGCTCTGCTGCTAATTCATCGTTTAATGCCGCAAGCGCCTGTGCTATTTCATCATCACTGTCAGTTACCGTTAAAGTATCAGCTTGTGGTTGAACATCCACGGTCGTTGATAGCTTAACTTCCCTCATTTGCGAAAGGCCTGATGTGAGCACTTGGCCACTACTATTAACAGCATCCGAATGGACAATTTCATTTGCTACTTCATTCGTTGCGCAATGAATAACGTTTTCATCATCCATTTTAGGTAATTGCTCAGCTTCGCTATCGAGCTCTGTTGTGGTCGTTTGGTGTGGTTCTAAATTAGTATCAAGATCAGCTTTAACATTTATCGTCGCAGGCTTTATGACATTTTTAGGTTGTTGTGGCTTCTGACCTGGTAATGGCGCATCAGGATCAAACATACGCACTTCAGGCTCTTTAAAATCATGCTCATTTTTAAAAAGCCGCTGCGTTAGCTCAACTTTTACGTTCACATCGTCTGCACTTATCACTTCAGTTTGTGGAGTTGCAATGACTACTTGCTCTGCTATAACCGCTTTTTTTGGCGCAACAGTGGATTCGCTTGCTGCGGGCTCAGCCTTTGCGGGGGGTAATTTTGATACAGCGGCTTCTGTACTTGAAGCCTCATCAGTTGCAGGAATTAGCGATACAGTTTCAACTGCTGCTTTTTTGTTAGCCCGTAAGCGCTGCAGCAACATTGCAGCTAAGAGTAAAACTACTAACAACAGTAAACTTGGCATCAATAACGAATCCGACTCAGTGTGCACTGGTTCTGGGGCTGTTACCTTTATCGTCGCAGGTTCGCTTGTTATTACGGCTTCGGGTGTAGCGTCAACTTCATCATTGTTTTGCCCAAGCGGCTGTTCGACTGTGGTTTCTGCGCTGCTCTTTTGCTCAACTTCAATACTTTGGACATTCTCAACATTTTCAACAATTACAGACGCCTCCCTTTGAACTTCTGCTGGCTCATTTTTGGCTACTGACGAATTGCTGTCAAGGGGGTTTACAGTCGAGTTTTGCGTCTCTAATGTAGATTTTATTTTATTATCAACATGTGTTTTTGGTGCAATCACTACAGGTGCTGGTTGCGCTTGAGACGCTGCTGGAGGTGGGTTACTGCAGTTGTTTTTATAATCTTTTGCCGCATTTCGATAACTACGGCTACTTGTATTATCGCTGTATTGCTGCATTTGTTGTTTATACAAAATGCACATAGCTTCACTGTATTTAGCAAAGCTATTGAAACTAAAAGTAAATAAAATAAATAAGCAAAGTCGTAATACGTGAGCCATCATAAATCTATTAAACAAAATAACACAATAAACCCAGTTTAATAGTTGTGCGCAAATTTATCTAGCAGTGTGTTTTGCTAATCAATTACCATCAATGTACGGTATTCATCGTAAGCAAATTGATCTGTCATGCCGCTGATATAATCTTGAATAAATCGACAGCGATAATAAAACTCATAAGCGAGTACATGATCGGGTTCTGCTTGCATCGCTTCAATGGCTTGTAAATAGCTATTTAAATGCTTTTTCGAAAGCTTTTTGAGTAACCGTGTTTCAATTAAGAAACGACCATCCCCTTTGAGCACCCGTTTAAAGTCATCATGACTTAGCAGCAGTAATGGCTTATAACAATCAAGTAATCCATTGATAATTCGATAGCCTTGTAATTCAAGTTTACCGACTTCCTTATGTGAAAACACATATTCAAACGCCACTTGTTTCAAAGTGGTGGTTATAGCATGTAAATGACTGCGGTCTTCTAACAAGGCTTGATTAAAATCACCATGATAAACCGCTTCAATATTATCTATAAAACGTTTGGCCGCATAATTAACCAGAGGGTGGAGTAGAGTTACCCGTAAATAAATAAAAAACTCGCTATTAAAGTTATAAGGTTGCTGAGCGGCCTTATCGAGGGCATAGTTAACTGCTTTTTCAACCACGTGCTGATGCTCTACATCGTCAATGGTAAGATTAGTTAACACTTTTTGATAATGCTGTTTGAGTTTATCGCATAATAACTCAACAGTAATGATGCCCTTTTCTACGGCATCTTCAATATCAGCTAAGCAATATGAAATATCATCAGCCGCTTCCATTATATAACTGGCGGGATGGCGACATTGTGGTTCGATGAATAGCTCTTTTTGCAATCTTTCAACAAAGTTTTTTTCACTGTAGTAAAAGCCTACTTTTTTCATCAAATAATTTTTAGTTCGCGGTATATCTTCTTTCGCCATACTTGCCGGACGCGTGTATTTTAGAATACCAGCCGTTTGGCTATAGGTTAAATTAAGTGATAATAGTGAGTGTACAATACGGATACCTTGCGCATTACCTTCAAAGTTACAAATATCTTGTGCTAAATGTTTAAATATTAAGCCAATTCCCGTGTGTGGATCGGCGCAGCGCTGAGGGGTAAGCGTTGCTAAATTTGCGTTAAACCAGTGATTAATCGCAGCTTCACCAAAATGACCAAACGGTGGATTACCTATATCGTGCATCAAGCAGGCCATTTCAACCAGACTTTCTAGCGGCCTCTCTAATCCTGTTAGGCCATATTCAGCTTGTTGTTTGGCCGTTAAATTCGCAAAGATGCGTTGCACTATAAAACGCCCAACTTGTTGTACTTCGAGAGAGTGAGTTAACCGCGAGCGTACCGCAGCATTGCGCTCCAACGGAAACACTTGCGTTTTTTGTTGTAAGCGGCGAATTGCAGCACTATTGATGATACGGCCACGATCGCTTTCTAACGCCATCTGTAAATTAGGGGTTGAGCGCAGCTCACGCGCTGACGTTATTTTTTTGCTGAAATCGATCATAGACGCTCCTTTTATTGTCTACTTTTAATCTAACAGCTTGTTTACTAAATTAATATCCATGACTGCTGTTCGCACATAAATTTATCTATTAATAATTATCACGGTCATAAAATAGCGGTACACTGCATATTAAACATAAGCATATCGTAACGTATTTGTTTATCTTCTGATTACCAATAATGCCCAACAAAGGTAGTAATACAATGAAGCCTATTTTAAGTTTTCTGTTATTAGCATTGCTCATTTATAGCTCTTTTAGCCACGCTAAAGACGATAAAAACTCTGCAAGTAATACCGTAGTACTTGTTTCTCTTGATGGATTCCGCTGGGATTACATCGAAAAACACGGTGCTAAAAATTTAGCCGCAATAGCTAAATCGGGAGTTCGCGCAACTAAAATGCGCCCGGTATATCCGACTAAAACGTTTCCTAATCATATATCTATTATTACAGGTTTATTGCCAATTAATCATGGCGTAGTAGATAACCGCTTTTGCGATACACAAAGAAATGAATGCTATAGCATGGGAAAAGGGAAAGACGACAGCACATGGTTCAACGGTATTCCACTGTGGAATTTGGCGTCGATGCAGGGATTAAAATCAGCCGCTTATTTTTGGCCAGAATCGGATGCGCGATTTAATGGCATGCTGCCGGATTACTTTTACCATTATTCAAAACACAGTGATTATCAAAATCGTGTTGATCAAATTATTCAATGGCTAACATTGCCAGCAGCGCAGCGCCCGCAATTAGTTGTTAGTTATTTTTCACTGGTAGATAGTATGGGCCATGAATATGGGCCTGATGCTGAGCAAACCAAGCAAGCGGTAAAAGAAGTAGATGTATTAATGGGGCAATTACAGCAACGTCTTAATGAACTAGAGCAAAATGTTAACTTAGTGATTGTCTCCGATCATGGTATGAGTACCGTTGAGCCAAACCAAAGTATTGCTATCAGCAGCTTACCGAAAGACGACAAGTTTATGGTTAAAAATACCGGACCGAGAGTATTGATCTATGCTAATAAGGGCACTACAAAAGCTGAGATCACAGCATATAAACAACACTTAACGAAAGCAGCAAAAGGGCGCTATACCGTGCTAAGTGATGAACAACGTAAGCTTTATCACTATGCTAACAATGGCCGAACTGGTGATATTATTTTACAAACCACAGCACCAAGAAGTTTTGCTGATACCAGTAAAGTAAGCTATTTAGGTACCCATGGCTATGCGTATAGCGAAGATATGGCGGCAACCTTTATTGCCAATGGCCCAGCATTTAAAAATTCATTAGTAATCGATGAAGTAAATAATTTAGATATATATCCACTTATTGCCAAAGTACTGGGAATTAAAGTGCTCAATGCAATCGATGGCGATGGTGCAACACTTTGGCCTGCTTTAAACTAACTAAGCTGATCTTTGAGTAATAAATCTATCATAATTAGGTTTGGTTTAATTAAATAATAAAAAGAGCGCAAATGCGCTCAAAAGGGAAAAAACTATGTACTAAAAATAAACGCTATTTAAAGTTAGCAATACTGTCTTTAGTGGCATTTACTGTACGCCATGCAAACGACTCACCAGTTACACCATAGGGGATACCATTAACATCCCAGCTAGGGTTAGAAAAGTAATCGTATTGCGTGGCACTTCCAAACACATGAGGGTACGCCATAATACTGGCAAACTGATTTTGTACGCCATGGCCCATACCATCAACATAAACACCACCGGCGGTATCGCCTTGCTTACGAGAGTGCGCTAAGCCTTGATTGTGGCCCAATTCATGTACGAAGGTTGTTGCTCCACAATCTACCGCTGTAATGCTGTACATACTGTTACTTACTGAGCTATATAAATTGCCGTTACTGCCACTACCAACCCACGCAATACCACACGAAATTAAGTTACTGCCAGCGCTTTGACCGGTGCCAAGTACCGCGACCATATCAGCACCCCAGCTATTGCGTAAGCCTTGAATATAGCTACTGTTAGTGACTGAATTTAACCAGCTACTTGAAGGTGTAATCGCATGATTTCCTAAGTTTTCGCTACCAACTAATCGAAGCGTAATATCAATACCATTTTGACTGTAAACCTGGTTACTAAAGGCAATATACTGGTTAATTTTAGTATTAATGTTTGCAGTGGCAGCCGCCGCTTGATCTGTATATAAAATCGCAATATCAATTGTCGCAGCGTGGCTAGTTGCTGTCATACCTAATGCACAAAATGCAGCTAAGGGAATTAGTCGTTTATTCATGTTAGTTCCTTTTTGGTTGTGTTTATTGCCTTATAAAAATTTATTTTGCTAAATTTCTATAAATTATTACCCGTAGGTTTTGGCGCAAATGGATCTTCACCATTACTTGGTTGAGGGGTTGGTTGTTTCGTTACTTGATGTTCCATATGATTTTTATAAAGATCTCGCTTTGCCGCAAGCCAACCATATTGACCTTTACTTTCAAATACATAATTACCGCTTGGTGCAGTTAATTGACCATATATAGCGTCTTCGCCAATAGTCATTACGGTGGTGTGAAATCGCCCATCAGCACCAAGCACTCGGCCAAAAATACTTTTATCACCATTGCTTGCTGCAATAATATTAGTCACCTCTGCACTAAAAGTTTCAGCAGTTTGTGGAATAGCTAGATCAAAATTATCACCTTGCTTGAGCTTTCTGAGCGCCACTAAATCGAACTCGATATAAGCTTCGTTATGTAAATCTGTAGGCAATAATCCTGAGGCTTTGAGAACTTGCTCTGCTTTCTCTGAGAGACGATTAATAGCATCAAATTCATCATACGTTTGATCTACTACAGCTGGCTGTGTAGCTGACACACTTGGCAACGATATATCAGCTGATACTTTAGCGGCTAGCTTCTTAGGCGCTATACCCGATAACTGAACGTCACTTGCAGCAACCGAATGGGTGACATTGCTTTCTTTGTAGATAACAAACTCATATAGCAAAAAAGCGCTGATCGGAACGACAATTATAAATGCAATAGCCCTTTTCATTTGTCTCTCTTTTAGATCTAAAAGTTAATATATTGTTATTTTTACATCAGAGTAAATTAAAGCGCAAGCATAAATTTGTTACCGAAAATAAAAACAGTCTTTTTAAATATTTATCATATTAATCTTATGGTTAATAATTTCATCAAACAAAACCTATTAAAAGCTAACTTTCACCCTCATAACACAACCTTTTAAGTTAACATTAACTTATCAATTATACCTTTTATAGTTACATACTTTATTGCAATAAAAAAACACCGACTATTGATTAACCAAAATGAGATCTGAAAAATAATATTATCGTGACGATAAAATTTATTTGTTTTACTGCACATCAGATGAACCTCATACTCCGCGTCTTTTGCCGCAGACTCTCATCATCATAAGTGACTGTGAACATCTATAACGTAGTGAGCCTATTTTTTCTGTGAGCTGCGGATCAATACTCAAGAGGAAATACCATGCGTGGCTGGATCATTTATAAAGACAGTGCTGGATTACTAAAACAAGAGACCTACGAAGTAGAGCGTTTACTGGCCGCAGCAAAAGAAGAAGGTATCGATTTACAAGTTTTCTCTCCCGATCAATTTGATTTAACTATCACCCGCGAAGATGGCAAAAGCATTCTAATTGACGGTGTAACCACAACTTTGCCTGACTTTGTTATTCCTCGCATGGGCGCCAGCACCACCTATTTTGCACTAGCAATTATTCGCCATCTCGAGCGACTAGGGGTGTACTGCGTTAATAGCTCACAATCAATTGAGACGGTAAAAGATAAACTGTTTGCACAGCAAATTTTAGCTGAGCGTAACTTACCTACACCAAATACTATGCTGGTAAAATTTCCAGTAAATATCGACTTAGTAGATAGGCAAATAGGCTTTCCAGTGGTGATTAAAACACTTTCAGGCTCGCAGGGCAGTGGCGTATTTTTATCAAAGTCAAAAAGCGAATTTGACGATTTAATGCAATTAATTGAAGCCGCCAACCCGCAAGCTAATATCATCTTGCAACAGTTTGTTAAATCTAGCCATGGTCGTGATTTGCGAGTACTCACTATTGGTGGCCGTGCTGTCGCATGTATGGAGCGAAACTCTGGCGGTAAAAACTTTAAAGCGAACGTGAGTGCAGGTGGCACTGGTAAACCGCACCCAATTACTCCAGAGATTGAATGGTTAGCTACACAAACAGCTAATGTACTCAATTTAGACGTTGCTGGTATTGATTTATTATTTGATGATAATCACTTTAAAATTTGCGAAGCAAATTCAAGCCCTGGATTTGAAGGCTTAGAAGCTGCACTGGGGATCAATGTGGCTCGTGAAATCTTGCATTTTATTCGCATTCGCTTGGGTATTTTTGACCGCCCAGAGAATTTAAGCTTAGCCTTGGATGAAGACAGTAAAGCAGCGATGGAACAGCCAACTCCAAGCCCCAAATTAAGCGCTGTAGTACAGTAAAATTTTAGTCGTAAATAACGACTATTGCTTTGTATACTAAGCTGTCATTGGTGACGTGTGAAAACTGTTACACCGTCGCCATTACAAATCTAACACTTTATCACTACCTCAGAACATCAATACTTTCTCCAACCAGTAAGACCTTAGTCATAAGTAACCTTGAAAGATAAACACGCCCTAGCATCAAAGTAATATTTGTGTATAAATAGAACGATTGAATTCAACGATTTAGGAACCACATGCAACTATCAAATCAACTATTAAACCGTTTAACTGCGGGCTTAGTTGCGGTGATCATCGGTTTTACCAGCTCTATCGCACTTATTTACCAAGTCGTTATTGTGCTAGGTGGCACAGCGGAGCTCGTTGCAAGTTGGGTACTTATGTTAGGTCTTGCGATGGGTGTCACTTCAATTGGCTTATCGTACTACTATAAAATCCCAATTTTAATTGCCTGGTCAACAACCGGTGCCGCTTTACTCATTACCAGTGCCCAAGGTTATAGTTTAAATCAAGCTGTAGGCGCATTTATGTTCAGTGCTTTACTGGTATTTATTTCAGGGATCACTGGCTGGTTTGAAAAAATAATGCAACGTATCCCGAGTCAAATTGCCTGTGCAATGCTTGGCGGTGTTTTAGTGACTTTTGGCATAGATGTATTTAACTTTATGGGTGAAAAACCATTGCTAATTGGTGCGATGGTGCTGGTTTATTTAGTCTGTAAGCGTTTAATGCCACGTTTTTCAATGCTTATAGTACTGATTGCCGGGTTTGTAATGGCAGGCGTTACAGGACAAATAGATACCAGCAGTTGGCAATGGAAAATGAGCGAGTTTGCGTTTATCGCTCCTGAATTTAATTTACAAGCGATGATCAGCGTAGGTATTCCGCTTTATATCGTCACTATGACTTCACAAAACTTGCCAGGCATTGCAGTGTTAAAAGCACATAATTACCCAGCCCCCATCTCTGCAGCGCTCAATGTCACTGGTTTTAGTAATATCCTTATTGCCCCCTTTGGTGGTTATGCCATTAATTTAGCAGCTATTACTGCGGCAATTTGCATGAGTGAAGATGCCGACAGCGACCCTAAAAAGCGTTACTGGGCAAGTATCGCGGGCGGTGGCTTTTATATCCTGATGGCGATTGGAGCAGCGACTCTAGTGGGTTTAGTGGCAAGTTTGCCACAAGCACTTATTTTAGCCTTGGCGGGGATTGCTTTATTCACCACCATTGCCTCGAGCTTACAGCAAGCTTTGTCTGATAGTTACTACACTGAAGCGGCAATGATCACTTTTTTGGTCACCGCCTCTGATCTTACTTTATTTTCTATTGGCTCGGCATTTTGGGGGATATTGTTAGGCGCGCTGACTTTATGGTTGATCCCGCGAAAATAACACTCGCAATAAATCAGCTTAACGCATCGTTGAGTAGCGATTGTGTTAATTAGTGGTTTATAAACTCACGCCTAAAGTGATCATTATTTAAACACTGTTAGTATAACAAAGTAATAACCGCCCTAGTGCATAAGGAACTGACTAAGGCGGTTATTATATTAGTCGAAAGTATGATGACGGGTGACACTAAACCGGTTAAGAATATGATGCATAATATACACCGCACATAAACTCACGATTATCGCAACCGATACAGACGAAAACCGATAAAGCGCACTGTAAACCAAGTCTTGCCCAGGTCCGAGAGACTGACCAAATAAAATTCCAAATGTGGTAATAACCCCAAATCCAACACCAGGGATACCGCCACCTAAAATATGATAACGGCTAAATATAAAGGTTAAAACCCACAAGATCAGCGCCGGAAAAATCAGCATATCGGTGTGATTATATAAAAACAGCTGCGATACTAACGCTAAATTACAACCAATTAATGTGCCAATTGCTCGTTGCCAGCCAGCCATGCCAGCGGCTTTCCAGCACAATGGAAACAAAATTAAGATCGATGCCGCTTGTGCTGAAATTGAATCTTGTAAATCAAATACCTGAAAAATCACAAACGACAGTGTAGCAACCGTAGCGCACAACAGTACTTCGTGGCGAATACTCTCTTTTGCTTTTGTTGGCATCACCCGACCTTGGCGTGGTGCAACATCAGGAAATACAAAGTGCATTAATACCGCCGCTAACACGGTCACTACGACTGCTAAACCATTGCTGATGATCAACGGATAAATACTTGTGCCATTACCAACATAACTAGAAAAGTGCAGTTGAATAGATAAACTAACGACACTTAAAGCACCAAACAAAAAGTTAGCACCGCAGCTCATTTGATAAAACAAAAATGCAAACGCTAAAAAGCACAGCAAGGTCATCGCCACTGGTAAATGAGAAAATAACCCCTGTACTATTAATACAAATAACCCACTAAATGCCGCGCTGGCAAAAAACTGACGAATGATATGTGCATTTAAAATCGGCACTAATCCTAATAACAACATAGGATAAACGGTGAAGAAAATACCATTTGGCCAATTCATCAATTTACATAAACTAAATCCTAACGCGCTGCCGCCAGCGATACGTAATGCTTGCCGAAGGTCATTCTGGTCTAGTTTTACAGGGACTGATGCAGACATAATAAAGCCTTATTAGTAAATGTAATGCAGTAAACTGATAAAGCGAATTTGCATGACACCAAACCATTGCCCAATTACTGACTCAGGCAGTAGCTGCACTGTTGCACGTGCACCACTAGGTAGTTTACTTAATAGCTGTGCTTGCTCTAAATCAATGTGAATACGTTGGCGCTGCGCATCACGAACCCAGCGATTACTGCTTTCAGTACTGCTTAATAAGCCATTAGCATTGAGCTGCCCATTACTTACGCCAGCTTCAAAAGAGTTCACTGTAGCAGCAAATACTTGGCCTGGCAGAGCATCAAACGTTACTTTTGCTTTGCTGCCCACTTTAATATTAACTAACGACTTTTCACGAAAATCAGCCACTAAATCAGCTTTATTGGCCACAACAGCTAACATCGGTTGACCTTTATTAGCAAATGTTCCGGTGCTTACTTGCAAGTTTGCGACTTTACCATCAGCATCAGCAGTCACTATGCTGTATGATAAATTGAGTTTCGCTTGTGCCAGTTGGTTTTGCGCATGGCGTAATGCTAGGTTGTCTTCGCCTAATTGCCCACGTGCCAGTTTTGCCTCGGTTAACTGTGCTTCAATAGCTGCGACATTCGCTTTACTTGATTGATAATTAGCGCTAATTGTTTCGTACTCTTGCTCCGATATAGACCGTTTTTTCAATAACGATTCACTGCGATCAAATAACAACTGTTGCTCATGCAGCTTGGCATTTCCAGCGGCTAGCTGAGCCTGTATCGCTTTAACACTGCTGTCTAAGCGCTGGTTTTGCAACTGCGCATCAGCATAAGCCAGTTGTGCTTGCTCTAGTGCTAATTTAAAAGGAGCTGCTTCTATTAAAAATAGCGCTTCACCCGTTTTAATCGCTTGATTATTATTCACCAATACTTGGTTCACGCGGCCACTCACTTGTGGCGTTACTTGCACTACAGGGTGATATACGCGCGCTTGCGGAGTAACCGGTAAAAACATATCGGCAACGACAAAGTAAGCGAACAATAAAATAAACCCAACTAATGATATTTTTACATAGCGGGCAAATTTTTGATCCGGTGTCATGAATTATTTCTCTCCAGAAAAGTGGCTAATACAACGTCGAGCATTGGCTTCCATTTGCACTAAACCATAGGCCATAGTATCAAGCTGCTGCGTTGTAAGTTCTGCATAAAGTTGTGTTTTAACCTCAGCCATAATATCTCTGAGCGCATCTAATAATAGTAATCCTTGCTCAGTAAAATAGATTTTACGACTACGTTTATCATCGCTATCAATGCGACGAACAATAATCGCTTGTTGCTCTAACTGTTTAATTGTTCGCGTTAGCGAAGGCATTTCAATCCCCAAACTGCTAGCCAGTTCTTGTTGTGTAACACCTTGTTTTAAATGATGGATATGGATCATCGCAGTCCAACGAGATTGTGTTAACCCTAAAGGCTCAACAGCGAGAGTAACGGCATCGCGACAGAGTCGGAAAACGCGCCCCATGCTACCGCATAAACTTAAATCTAAAGTTTCATGAAAAGGAGGTGATGAAATCATAATAGTACCTAGTTACTTAGCATGCTAACTAGTTTAACATTACTTAGCATGCTAAGTAAATATTGAAACGCTCTAAAAAAATAACGGCAAAGAGGGCTTTAAAAACGATTTAATATCACTGTGTTGAGCAAATTAGCGAATAATCCAATGGGGGAGGAATTGTGAACCAAGTAACATTATAAGGAGGCTATTTTATTAATTTTTTCATCGTTACCTCTTCTTAAGGCTGAACGGCTAATAACTGAGTTATTTCTTGCTCATATTGCGCTTTTTTACTGTTCTTAAAGCCAATATGGCGATATTTTATTTTGCCATCACGGCCGTACACATAACTACTTGGCATACCGAGTAAATCGAATTGTTTGCCTATTAGTGCATCAGGATCATAAATAATAGGAAAATCAGCGGGAGTGTGTGCTAAAAAATCAACCGCATCTTGATGCTCAACATCTAAGTTAACTGCCAACACCGTAAAGCCTTGCGATTGGTATTTTGTTTGCATTTCATTAAGCCAAGGAAAAGACTTACGACAAGGTGTACACCACGAAGCCCAAAAATCTAAGAATATCACTTGGCCTTTAAGCTCTGCTAACTTATCGGTTAGTTGTTGCTGACTGGAGATAACTGGCACAACGGTTTCTTTACTTAACACTGGCGCACTCGCCATAGCAGTAAAAAGTGCCGTCACAAGCATAAACCGTGATACAGACCGAGAAATAATCACCACTTTTTAAGCCCCTAAAAATACCTAGAAAAATAATTAGTTTAACAATAGCAGGCAATTCTTAAGAAATACTTAAGACAAGCCTAACTATAACTTTCGCTCAAAGCACACTATCTATCAGTGCAGCAGCAGAAACCTTAAACTAATCTATGAGGGAAGACTCGATTAGAAATTTAATCGGGTATTAACTTAAAAAGGGGGAATTAGCAGTTAGCTTTGATGGCCAGCAAGCTGGCCTAAGTGTAGTAAAAATGGCCGTAAACTTTAGAAATTGAGTAAGTTTGCGGGTGAGTACTGATCAGTGAGTACTTTTGTATCGCTAGGCCAGTCTTTATTATCTTTGGTCGAAATCATCCCTTCGCTCACCGCTTTGATATCAACGTGATAGGGGGCTAATAACGGGGTTAGCTTTTCTATTCGCTGTGCTAGCTGCACAGGACTTGGAAATTTATTAAAGCCAGCTAAAATAATTCGATTACTATTTTTCTCAGTGCTCACATTAATAAAGTCACCAAATACCGCTTCATAAGTGGCAGATTCATGCTCATAAAGTTTGCTTGATGAAAAGGTATTTGCCGCTACTACGCCACCATCAGCCAGTACACTTTTCACTTCCGCAAAAAACTCTTTAGTAAGTAAATGCTCAGGGATGTAATCACCATTAAATGCATCAAGAATAATCCAGTCATACTTGGCTTGTTGGATTGCTGCGCGTTTAATAAAAATACGCCCATCTTGTACTTTCGAAGTAACTTTATCGTTCTCTTTAAAAGCAAAATAATCACGCGCCACTTTTATAACTGCGGGATCAATTTCAACATTTTCAATCATTGCGTCAGGATATAGCTCGCTGATCACATTTGATAAGGTGCCGCCGCCAAGCCCGATAATGAGTACATTTTTTGGATTGTCTATCAGTAGTAAACTGGCAAAAGTGAGTTTGGTATAATTAAACACTAGCTTTTGTGGGTTGCTTTTATATAT
Source organism: Pseudoalteromonas sp. SG44-1 (assembly GCF_014164315.1). Classification (NCBI taxonomy): domain Bacteria; kingdom Pseudomonadati; phylum Pseudomonadota; class Gammaproteobacteria; order Alteromonadales; family Pseudoalteromonadaceae; genus Pseudoalteromonas; species Pseudoalteromonas sp. SG44-1. The sequence goes on along the minus strand of NZ_JACJEW010000009.1, from coordinate 72,993 downwards.
GCAACTTTGACTGCTTTTACGGGCTTTTTCGTCAAACTTTAAACAGCGTAAATCGCCGGTCTCTTCAACTAAAATATTACGATAAAGCGACCGCTCTTGATGGATCACCTTAGCTTGGCTGCTAAACCCAATTAACAGTAAGGTCACGAGTAAATACTTAAACATTGTGTTTCTCCTTGTTAGCTAATTGATTTACGCCAATTGCCAATAAACCTAATAGCCCTAATGTCGTCGCGAAACCCAAAATAATGGTATTCACATCAAACGCTAGCACCATGTAAAACGAGGTAATAATAGTCCCTAAGGCACTGCCTAAGGTGCTGACAAAATACAAGCCGCCAGCGACTTGGCCGCTGTGCTCGCTATCGGTCACTAATAAACGCACAGAGTAAGGCGAAATCATGCCTAAAATAATAGTAGGGACAAAAAACAACGCTGTAGAGGCCAATAACGAGCCATAACGGCTGTCTTCTATGTGAGAGAAAATATACGCCATAATTGGCTGGGCAAATAATGCAATGGGCAGCACCATAATACTGGCAACTAAAAATATTAAACCGTATTTGGTTAACGAAGGCTGGCGAATTGAAAGCTTTCCTCCCAATAAATAGCCAAACGATAAGCTGAGCATAAACACAGTAATAATACTGCCCCAAATATGCACACTACTACCAAAAAAAGGCGCTAAAATTCGCCCGCCAAGTAGTTCTATTCCCATAATACTAAAGCCGCTACTAAAGGCTAAAAAATAAATTAAAGCATTGGTTTTTAAAGTCATGTAATTATCATTTTGTAACTTATTTGAAGCACTATACTAACGTGATGTAAACATAGCCGCCAGTGTAATAATTAATCGAGCTAACATAACTCAAAGCTACTTTTATAAACCAAGACAGTCTCACTTTAGTTATGGGGCAACATAAAGTCAGCCATCATAGAATAGGGATTAATTTCGCTAGCCTGCAAAGTATTAATGCGCCAAATATGATGCATGTTGTTTAGCAACTGTTAACCCCCTTTACAGTCTTTATTAACTTTAAAACCACGACTCTTTTTACATCATCTAGGCAAAGACTCAATGAATAAGTAAAAAAGTAGTAAGTTTAAAACGCTGCACTTACGCGCAGCGTTGATTACGTTTTAAAACTGATAACTTACGCGGGCAGAAAAGTTACGCCCGGGCTGAGTATATTGGCTAAAATCAGCCCCCTGAGATTGCCCTGCAATCAGTTCAAAGGGTACATATTTTTTATCTAGCAGGTTAATTACGCCCACATTTAGCTGCCATGTTTGCCATTCATAACTTGCGTATAAATCCACAATACCGTAACCATATCCTTGCGTTGTTTTATCACCACTTGCATCTCGCACTACATCAGACTGTGATTTAGCAAAGCGCCATGCTGCGGTCCAATCAATATCGCCAAGTGCTGTTGTTAACTGTATTGAACCGTTAAATGGACTGATACTGGTTAACGGCTCGTCTGTTTCTTTGTTTTCGCCTTCAACATATGCAACATTTGCCTCAACTAAAACATTATCGCTTACATGCATCAACAAGCTCGCTTCAACACCGCTGATCTGTGTTTCACTAATATTTTGGTATTGGTAAAAAGTTTTATTTACATTCGGTATGAACGTTGGCTCAACACCTGCAATTGCAACATCAATAAAGTCATCATAAGCGGCGTAAAATGCGCTTAAAGTAACGTTGATATCATTACCAGAAAAGCGCATGCCAAGCTCATATGAGTCGCTGCTTTCGGGTGCTAAATCTGCGTTTGGTAATATTTGATAAAATGGTTCAACACCATGGCTTTGATAAGCTTGATCATGCGGGGGAATTTTAAAACCACGTACATATTGCCCATACCAAGATAAATTATCATTAACTTGATAAATCATCCCAAGTTTTGGTGAAAACGCAGATTCGGTAATGTCATCAAGCTCAGCATCGCTATAAAGCTCATCATCTTTAGCTGCTAATGAATAATAATCAAAGCGTACACCTGCAATCAAAGACCACGCGCTATTTGCAAATTTAATATTGTCTTGCATAAAAACGCCCACTAAAGAGGTATCAGCGCCAGGAAAAGCTTTTTGTTTTTGATCTGTAAAATCGACTGTTCCATCAGCCAATAAGCGTGTTTTATAACGTGGACGTGTTGTATCGTATATATCTACGTCAGCACCATAAACAAAGTTGTGGGTCGCATCTTGTAAGGCTATTTTTTTATTAAATACAGCCCTTAACCCTAAAATATCTTGTTCAAAGCCATAGTCGTTGTAATCGGTATGCGCTGCTGTAGCACTAATTTGATCACTTTGCTGCTCATAACGACTAAACGATACTTGCCAATGCCATTGATCAAACGCTGCTGTGGCCGCTTTTGAGTCGTAATCCAGCGCTAGCGACCAATTAGTATTTTCGTCTTTAGTTTCTTGGCTCGCTTTGGTGATTACTTGTTCAGTAGTTTGATTAAAATAATCTAAGGTGTATTTTAACGTGCGCTTTTCATCAAGTTGCTGCTCTAGTTTAACCAATAACGAATCTGATTTAGCATCATAACCAGGTAGGTTTTCAGTAAAGTTTTGTACTTCTTCGCTATCTCGGTGGCTATAAACGGCACTAACACCTAAATCTCCCAAATCTTTAGCCGCAGTAATATCTACCGACATTTGATTACTCTGACCTTGATATCCAAGCGCCACTTGAGCAAAACTATTTTCGTTTAATAAATAATCGCTCGGATCTTTAGTGGTGATAACCACAATACCACCCAGTGCATCTGAACCATACAATGAAGACGCGGCTCCCTTGGCGACTTCAACTTGCTTTATCCCAGCGACATCAAAATAGCTACGACCAACCAAATAGCCGTCTCCGCCAGCATAACCATCGTTAGTTCGACGGCCATCTTTAATAAACACCACGCGGTTACCACCGACTCCTCTAATTGAAAGCGTTTGAGCCGCAGAACCACTGCCCGTGCTTGATATACTGGGGTCATAACGAAACATTGTTTGTAAATCAACAGCCAATTTACGTTCTATGTCTTGCTCTGTAATCACAGTTACAGAGCCTGTTACGTCTTCAAGTTTTTGTTCAAACCGAGAACCGCTGACAACAATATGCTCACCAATTATCTCCTCGGCAATGGCAGAGCCCGAACCAAGTAGTAACGTTGCTAAAGCAGTAAGTTGAAAAGAAGGAAAATTCACATTAACTCCAAATGATAATTGTTGTTATTTAGTAGGGGAGGGATGTTACAACTAACTAAAAACAAGATCAATTATTTATGATAATCATTTTCATTTGCATTTAGTTAAGTATAATAATCGAAAATAATGATTGGAGTTTTTTATGAGATACCTTTTTATATTGATTTTATTGACTGTTCACCCCCTAAGCGCACAGGAGCGTATAGTGAGTGCTGGCGGTACATTAACTGAAATTATTTTTGCCTTAGATAAGCAAAATACCCTTGTCGCGGTGGATCAATCGAGCCTATATCCAAAACAAGCGACACAGCTCGATCAAATTGGTTATTACCGTGATTTAGCCGCAGAAGGTGTACTTTCGGTGCGCCCAACTAAACTCTTAGCACTTGAAGGAGCAGGACGAGCACAAGCGCTTGCACAAATAGAAGCCACTGGTGTAGAGCTTATCCACTATAAAAAACCCAACTCAATTAATGACTTACTAAATCTTGTTAAACGCCTTGGTAAAGACTTAAATGCGAACGACAAAGCCCAAGTGCTCGTAGCCCAAATAAAAAATTCATTGCCTCCAAAAGCGAGCAACGAAACACACAGCGCTTTATTTTTACTCTCAGCTAATGAGCGCGGGCTTGTTGCTGCGGGCACTGACACGGTTGCTGACTTATTACTTGATTATGCTGGAGTCACTAATTTAGGCGCTACGCACAAAGGTTTTAAAGTAATAAATAACGAAGTACTTGCCGTAAAACAGCCCGATTTTTTAATCGCACCAGCTCATGTTGTTTATAGCCTTGGCGGTAAAGAGGCTTTTTGTAATCAACCAACACTGCGCTTATTAACAGCTGCAAAGCAGTGCCGATTATTGGTGATGGATAGCCTGCTATCACTGGGAATGTCGCCGCGCATAGCCACGGGTATTAAAGAATTAAGCGACTATAAAGCGACCTTATGAACACATTAACTTTGAGCCGTTTTAAGCCTGTTTCTATAACTGCAAACCAAAAGTGGATGCTGCTAATTACTGTGTGTATTTTTGCTCTAGCACTACTGAGCATCGGATATGGCCCCGCAGGCTGGGATTGGCGTTTAGCCATCGCATGGATTGCCCCAGAGTATTTTAATCAATTTGATGCGCTGCAAATCAATGTGGTCACGCAAATACGTCTACCTCGATTTGTACTAGCTGTATTGGTTGGCTTAGTGCTTGCCCAAACTGGCGCTGCAACGCAAGCTTTGTGTCGTAATCCTTTGGCTGATCCATCAATTATTGGTATTAGCGCAGGCGCAGCCATGGTCGCGGTCGCCTTTATAGCATTTAGCGCCCAGTTTAATTTTAATGCTCAATACTATTTACCTTATGCCGCATTTTTAGGGGCATTGTTAGTGACCTCTTTAGTGTATTTAATTGCTAAGCAGCATAGGCAGGTCAATATAACCACACTAATTTTAGTGGGGGTTGCGATCAATTCTTTATCCTTTGCTGTTATTGGCTTATTAAGCTATTTCGCTGACGATAGTGCGCTTAGATTAATTAACTACTGGACGATGGGCTCATTAGGTGGTGCCAATTGGGATGCCATAACTCAAGCAACACCATTATTGCTACTGAGTATTCTTGGTCTGTGGCGACTCAAAGAACCGATGAACTTACTATTGATTGGCGAGTCTCAAGCACAGTATTTAGGTGTCAACACAGACAAGCTTAAACTGTATGTAATTATACTCGTGGCATTAGGTGTTGGTGCCGTTGTAGCACTTACTGGCTTGATAGGTTTTGTTGGCTTAGTTGTGCCACACATTGCCCGTTTAATGGTTGGCCCGCATTTACGTAAAATGTTACCGCTGTGCATGTTATTAGGCGTTGTTGTGCTGCTGCTTTCTGACTGGTTAGCACGTTTAGTTGTTATGCCTGCAGAGTTACCCATTGGTATTATTACCGCGCTACTTGGCGCACCTTTGTTTATTTATCTGATCATTAAAACTAAGCGAGGGTAATGATGATTACTTTTAATAACCTAACTGTTGGTTTTGGCAATCACAGTGTTTTAAAAAACATAAGTGGGCACATTGCAAAAGCTCAACTAGTAGCACTGATAGGCGAAAATGGCGCAGGAAAATCAACACTGCTGCATGCTTTAGCCGGGCATTATGACTTTAAAGGCGAAGTACGGTTTAATAATTATCCTCTGAGTACATTGTCTCAAGCACACTTAGCCACTCAACGAGCAGTAATGATGCAAAGCAATCTTGTTGGCTTTGATTTTAGTGTATTTGAGCTCATTGCAATGGGACGCTACCCCTATGCCGAGTCTGTTAAAATGCAAGCTGAAAAAGTCCACAAGTATGCCGCACTCATGGACTTAACCCAGTACTTATCCCGCCGTGTCAGTAAGCTTTCAGGCGGTGAGCAACAGCGCGTTCATATGGCGCGTACTTTGGCTCAATTAGATGCTTTTTCTACTCATACCAAGCCTAAATTGATGCTGCTTGATGAACCTACATCAGCACTAGATATGCGCCATCAACATGCTTTATTGAGTTGTGTTAAAGCATTTGTAGAGCAGGGCAACAGTGCCATTATAGCCATTCACGATTTAAATTTGGCCAGCCTTTACGCAACCGACGCTATTTTATTACACGATCAAAAAGTACTCGATAGCGGGCCAATAAACACAGTACTTACAGAATCTAATTTACAACAAATGTACGCCATGAAACTGCATGTTAATTCTCATCCATATAACAATGCACCCATGGTTTTTTCTCAACGTCAGGAGTTTTCATGAGAGAGCAAGCATTAAGCGATGCACAAAAGCTGGTTTTTAAAACCCATGCTGGTGTTATGTCGACTATTTCTTACAACTTAAGAGGTTATCCGTTTGGTTCGGTAACCCCTTATATGTGTGATGAGCAAGGCCGCATCTACTTTTTTATTAGCGATATAGCCCAACACACTAAAAACTTAAAGCACGATTCTCGAATGAGCTTAACTATTTTTGATGCCGCTGACCGTGGCGACCAAAACGAGCATGGCCGAGTCACATTGGTGGGCGATGGTTGTGAAGTTGCAGGCCCTCAGGCCGAAATACTGCTTAACAAATACATAGCGTTATACCCAGAAGCTGACAGTTATCGGAACGCCCACGACTTTAAATTATGGCAATTAGATGTTGTGCGAGTTCGCTTTATTGGCGGCTTTGGGAAAATATTTTGGCTTGAAAAAGATGAGTGGCAAAGCGCTGCTAAAAGCTGGGACGAAGATCAAGAACAAAGCATGATCACCCACATGAATGAAGATCATCAAAATGCAATGGCGCTAATATTAGCTCAGCATTATTGCGTATCAGATAATGCACCGGTTATGAGTGGCATACTGCCACAGGGGTTTTATATTCAAAGCCAACAACGTAATTATTTTATTAGCTTTGAAAACGTGTGCGAGACACCACAAGCAGTGCGAAAAGCGCTTGTTGCCTTAACCACAAATGCTCGCAATAGCATAGAAGAGCCAGCATAAGAAAACAAATGAATCACATGTGTGGTTATAACGCTTAGCACTACTAACCCAGTAGTGCATTTTCGGTATCAGAGGCCGCAGTAACTAAGCTGCGGCTGTTACAATTTAACACTGATGCCAATTAATTTAGTATGCACCTGCGCTGTAAATAAGCTCATAACTGTGGCTGTAAATCTCGAGAATGTTACCAAACGGGTCTTCCATGTAGATCATGCGATACGGTTTTTCACCTGGGTAGTAGTAACGGGGTGCTTCCATACGCTTTTTACCGCCAGCTTCAACAATACGCTCAGCAAGGCCTTCTACATCTGGATCTTGAACACAAAAATGGAATATACCGGTTTTCCAGTATTCAAAGTTGTCAGCTGGGTTTTCTTGATTTTTAAACTCAAAAATTTCTACACCAATACGATCACCCGTTGAAAGGTGCGCTATTTTAAATTTTTCCCATTGTTCACCAAATACTTCAGTACACATTTCGCCTATTGGGCTTTTGTCTTCGGTAATTAAAGTCGGCTCCATAATGGTGTACCAACCCATTACTTTGGTGTAAAACTCAACGGCTTTTTCAACATCGGGGACCGAAATTCCAATGTGCGAAAAACTACGTGGATAGGTATGACTCATAATAATGCTCCTGTTTAACTATGCTTAGTTGATGGAGTTAGTTTACGAACCGACCTGTATTAAGTAAAATTATCATTAATCATAATTTTGAGTACGTTTTATAATGATAAATCCTACATGGCTACATACCTTTTGCACCTTGGTGGAAGTAAATCACTTTACCCAAACTGCAGAACGCCTTTATATGACCCAGTCAGGCGTAAGCCAACACATTAAAAAGTTAGAGCAGCAGGTTAATTGCGCATTGCTTGAACGCCATGGCAAGCAGTTTACCCTTACCGCACAAGGGCAAGGCTTATATCAAAAAGGAAGTCAGTTACTAAAAGAGTGGCAGTTTTTAGAGCAACAACTGCATGACGACTCACCCTACAGTGGCAATATAAAGATTCAATCACCAGGCAGTTGCGGGCTTAAGTTTTATAATCAATTACTTGATTTACAAGGGCAACATAAAGCACTCACTATTGATTATCGCTTTGCCCCAAACGAAAGCGTGGAACAGGCCGTTGCTAATCACAATGCTGATATTGGTTTTTTAACTCAAGCCCCAACACTCAGCGAGGTTACCAGCCATAAAATCGGCCAAGATGCACTATTATTAATTACACCAATCGATTACCAAACTCCAAGCTGGCAAAACTTATGCGAACTTGGCTTCATTGCTCACCCTGATGCAAAGCATCATGCGCAATTATTATTAAGCGAAAACTACGCGGAATTTGAACACCTTGAGCAAATAAAGCGCTCTGGTTTTTCAAACCAAATTAATTTAATTCTTGAACCTGTCAGCCTTGGTCTAGGTTTTACTGTGCTACCAGCACATGCTGTGAGTGCATTTAGTAAACCACAGTTGATTAACGTCCATCCATTACAGCACCCGATCAGCGAATCTATTTATGTGTGTTATCACCGTAATCGGCCTTTGGCAAAACGAATGAGTAAAGTGATCGAGGTGATCAAAGCTGGGCTGTAACTGTTTGCAAAAAAGTGAAGTCGTTGCAACAAAAGGTTTAATCACCAACAAAAAATAAACCTTTTTTATAGCGTATTTATTAAATACTTCATGCTTTTTCTGTTAAGTTAATACTGAGTATTAATGCTAAAGGATAGTCTCAATGGAAGTAAAACAGCTAGCAAGTAAGACCTTAACCGGCTTAAAAGTAAGAACATGCAATGCCAATGAAATGAATACTGGCACAGCAAAGATAGCTGAGCTTTGGCAAAAATTTGGCGAAAAATATACCTCAAAACTCACAAAAGACAGTAAAGTCTTTGGTGTTTACACTAACTACGAGAGCGATGTGACCGGTGATTTTGATGTCATTGCCTGTAGCGATGAGCAATCAATTAACCTTCGTGATTCAGTAACAGTTACAACGCACGCAGGGAGTTATTTAGTCTTTAGTGGCGAAGGCGAAATGCCCGACGCTATAATTGATTTATGGGGTGAAATTTGGCAATACTTTAGCTCAGATGATTGTCGTTACACTCGTACTTATACCAGCGACTATGAATATTATAAAACCGCAACTGAAGTAGAAATAGCGATCGCAATTGCTGAATAAATAAGGAGTCTGTCGCTGTTCAAATGAGCGCTGAGTTCCTTTTTTTCGTGGGGGGGAGTGTGGGATTTCGCACTTCCCCAATTAAAAATAAGTCTACACTCCATACCTAGATCACTTTAACAAAGCGAATGCAGAGACGGTAAGCATGGCTACGACTGTTCTTATTTAATCAATATATGTTCACAAAATTAACTTGGCTTTAAAAAGAAAAGTAAATAAAGCTTGTTATATGGTTTAAGTTACTGTTATCCTGCTCTGCATCGGGTTGATAGAAAGCCCTGTTTATTTGTAAGTACCACGTTGTTATTAGTAATAATCCTTCGCGCTATCCTCAGTTAAATGCTTGTTTTCTTCCTGTTAAATTGCCTACATTAAGGCGAACTTTTATAAATTCTTAGGATTCTATTATGTCTACTACAACAACTGGTTCAGTAAAATGGTTTAACGAAGCTAAAGGTTTTGGTTTTATTGAACAAGAGTCAGGCCCTGACGTTTTTGCTCATTTCAGCGCAATCTCAAGCGATGGCTTTAAGACTCTAGCTGAAGGCCAACGTGTACAGTTTACTGTTACTCAAGGTCAAAAAGGCCCGCAAGCTGAAAATATCGTTTGCATCTAATTTTTAATTAATGGGTTAGTGATAACCCGTTAATGCACTATAAGTTTGAAAGAAATTCTGTTTATTTGTACGTACCACGTTGTTATTAGTAATAATTCATCGCGTTATCCTCAGTTAAATACTTGTTTTTTCAGCTAAACCGCCTGATTTTAGGCACACTTTTATTAATATCTAGGATATCTATTATGTCTACTACTACAACTGGTACAGTTAAATTTTTCAACGAAGCTAAAGGTTTTGGTTTTATCGAGCAAGAGTCAGGTCCTGACGTTTTCGCTCATTTCAGCGCTATCAGCGGTGACGGCTTCAAAACTCTAGCTGAAGGCCAACGTGTACAGTTTACTGTTACTCAAGGTCAAAAAGGCCCACAAGCTGAAAACATCGTTTGTATCTAAACGATTGTTTTAGTTAATACGTTTTAACGTATTAAAAGCCCACTGATATTAATTTATCAGTGGGCTTTTTAATGTCTGCGCTATTTTGCATAAAGCCAATCTAAACCTTGGATCAGCGTGGTTGGAAATGCCGTCGCATGTTTTGCGCCATCTATTATAGAAAACTGCAATTGCACCTGCTGATCATTACTTTGCCGTATTTTGTCAGCAAGCTTGTTCGCTCCCGTTACCATATCTTGCCCTTCGCCAAATTCAGGTGTCTCTTTACTACCTACCGATAAGTAAACCCTAACGTTTTGCTTAGCTTTAGTAATCGGCTGAGATAGTATGCTCTCATTATCAAACCACACCGACGGGCTACCGATAATGTAACTTTCAAACATATTAGGCTGAGTAAAAAGCACATAAGCGGCAAATAAACCGCCAAGAGAATTTCCCACTAAAGTACGTTGCTTTGGCTTTATTCGGTAGTTAGCTTTCATATGTTCAAACACCACATCAGCTATAAAATCGATATGTTGCGCGGCTTTACCGGTCTCTAACTGCCAATCTTTGGCTTTACTTGGGGTGAAATCACGTATTCGGCTTGATGAGCCTTTAGATCCTTGCGAATAACCAATGGCAACGAGTATTGCTTCATCCATTTTACCGCTGTTCATAGGAAAACGTGTCGCTCCCGATGCCACTTGAAACGCATACGAGCCATCGAGCAAGTAAACAACAGGGTATGTTTTATCCTTATTTCGACTGTAGCTTCGCGGGAGCTTTATAAATACTGGATAGCTCACCTTGCTTTGCTGATCGATAAGTTTAACCACCGAGCTTCTGGGTATTTCAAATGCCTGTTCGGCCGCGCTACTAAAAGTGATAAGTAGCATCGCAGCTAATAATAAATATTTCACTATAATCCTTGTTTAGTTAAAAGCGTTAAAACAAAATTAAAAGTCTTCACGCCCTTGGAGCTCAGTAAAATCACTCATAATCCATTTTAGATAGCCAGCTCTGGTTTTTAGTAATTCAAACCACTGAGTCACTCGCTCCGGCAATGTTATTGCTAACCCCTGAGATGTTAGGCGATGTAAAATGGCTCCCACACAAATATCAGCCAGGGTCATTTTACCACCGGCAAGATAGGGGGCATGACTTAGCTGTTGTTCAATTATCTGTAAGCATTGCTCGCACTCTTGTATGTCCCGTGTGATTTGCTCCATACAACGGTTTTTTTGCGTTTTACGGTAATAGCCCCAAAATGTGGCCATAAAAGCAGGTTGAAAAATCACCTGTGACCAATCCATCCAGCGCTCATATAACGAACGCTGATAGGGCGATGCATAATACCAATCTGTAGTGCCATAACTTGCCGCCAAATAGCGTAGTACACTGTGCGACTCCCAAATAACATTATCGCCATCCACAAGTACCGGCACTTTTTGCAACGGGTTCAATGCTAAAAAGTCATCACTATCAAGGCCGCCAAAACGACCACCCACTTCAATATGCTGATAACTCATGCCCAGCTCATCCAGAAACCAGAGTACTTTTTGTACGTTAAACGAGGTTGTTCTTCCATAAACTTTCATTGTAATTCCTATTATTGATAATCAACCAAACTGAGATTTTCTTTTTTACACACGTTAATAATCGACTCTCGCTTAGCTAAGCGACGTAAATACTTGTTGAGGTACTCAAAAGAAAGCGGTGGTTGTTTTAGTTCATCCGCCCATATCGCAAGCATAAACAAGTAAAAATCGCAGATGCTAAGTTGCTCACCAACTAAGAATGTTTGATTTTCCAGCTGGGCATCCAGTAAAGCAAATATGTCGGCAATTCGCTTTTCTTGTGCAGCGACAATGGCACTGATATGACTGCTATCGATACTATGGCGCTGCGGATAAAAGTAGACCATGAGCTCAGCTTGCAAGGTATTCGTTAGATACATCATCCATTGCAAGCACGCAGCTCGATTGTGCTCACCTATTTGCGGAATAAGCATCTTAGCAGGATGTGCTTCAGCAAGATGAATACAGATAGCGGCACTTTCAAAAACGACTTGTTGACCGTCCAATAATGTAGGTATTCGCCCTGCGGGGTTCAAGGATAAATAACTGGCTGCTTTATGAGCCTCGTTTTTTCTATCCACTAAAATTAATTCAAAATCGGTTTGCAGTTCTTCGAGGATAAAGTGCGGCGCCATACTGGCGTTGAGCGGGTAATAAAATAGTTTGTACACAATAAGTCCTTGTTACACTTTAATATCAACCATACATTAAACTACCACCGATTTATAATACTCTGTAAACCCTGTGAGTATATTTGTTGTAGCAATTGCCGATAAAATTAGCCCCATCACACGGCTAATAACGCTGGCGCCACTACTGCCAACCACTTTACTGATATAGCCCGATAGCAGCATTAATATATAAACCACAATCAAGACAGATAGCATAACTAACGCTGTTTGCAGTTGTTCCCAAATACTAAAAATAGCGTTTTCTGTTAACAATACAGCCGTTAAAATAGCGCCAGGACTGGCAATCGAGGGAACAGCAATCGGATAAATAGCGGTTTCTTTATCCGATTTAACAAGCAGCTTGAGTTCTTCTTCGGGTTTGCTATCACCAAATATCATACTCAATGCAAATAAAAATAAAACAATTCCCCCTGAAATTTGAAACGCAGGTAAGGGAATAGATAAGGCTTTTAAGATTATTTCGCCAATCACGACAAAAAATATCAGCACTGCGGCCGAAGCCAATGTAGCCATTAGTGCAATGCGCCGTTTCGTTTTTGCATCGTACTTTTCGGTCACGGCAACAAATACTGGCACCGTGCCTATGGGGTCAATAACAGCAAAAAAAGTAATAAAAACAGCAATAAAGTCAATCATGCATTTTCCACCCTATTTTAATAGCTGTTTAGAAAGTAACATTTTAATTTAAACAATTGGATTAATTTTAAATATTTATAAGCAAACTGCCACAGTTGATTAGCGCGCTATATTTATAGCTTAAGTACTGATGTTAATTTTCAAAAGGGCCCATCACGAAAAAGGGTTTTGCATGGCTGTAGCTAACTTACTTTAGGCAACTGCATCTAATTAATAGATGGCTGCAATCGTTTTAAAGTATTGATCTAGATCTAGTTTTTAATCGTTAATATTCTATATTGGTACAAGGGATGAACTTCAACAAGGTTTATCAATCAAAGTATTACATTCAGTAGCAAGTTAATTGTTATGAACTAAGCTTTTCAACATAGCGATTTATAGACCGAGTTTTATATTCCGATAAAGGAGCTAAAAATGAGCAATTCAGGTGCGGGTAAATGCCCAATCATGCATGGTAGCAATACACAATCGTCTAATTCCAATACTGATTGGTGGCCAAAGGCCTTAAATTTAGACATTCTTCATCAACACGATACTAAACCTAATCCCTATGGCGATGACTTTAATTACGCTGAAGAATTTAAAAAATTAGATCTTGAAGCCGTTAAAACCGATTTAAAAAACCTAATGACTCAAAGCCAAGATTGGTGGCCTGCCGATTGGGGTCATTATGGTGGCTTGATGATCCGTATGGCGTGGCACTCAGCAGGATCATACCGTTTAGCTGATGGCCGTGGTGGTGGCGGTACAGGTAACCAACGCTTTGCTCCTTTGAACTCATGGCCTGATAACGCTAACCTTGATAAAGCACGTCGCTTACTTTGGCCTATCAAGAAAAAATACGGTAATAAGTTATCGTGGGGCGATTTAATTATTTTAGCCGGCAATATGGCTTATGAATCAATGGGTTTAAAAACCTTTGGTTTTGCCGGCGGGCGTGAAGACATTTGGCATCCAGAAAAAGACGTCTATTGGGGCGCGGAGAAGCAATGGCTTGCGCCAAGTGATGAACGTTACGACAACGTAGCAAAACCAGACACCATGGAAAACCCGTTAGCTGCAGTACAAATGGGGTTAATTTACGTAAACCCTGAAGGCGTAAACGGCCAACCAGATCCACTCAAAACTGCGGCACAAGTACGCGAAACTTTTGCTCGCATGGCGATGGATGACGAAGAAACAGCAGCGCTCACGGTGGGCGGCCATACGGTGGGTAAAACCCATGGCAATGGCAGCGAAGAGAATCTTAGCCCAGAGCCTGAAGCCGCAGATGTATTTGAGCAAGGCCTAGGTTGGAACAACCATAAAACGCGCGGGATAGGCCGCGATACTATGACATCAGGCATTGAAGGTGCGTGGACAACTCACCCAACTAAATGGGATAACGGTTATTGCTATCTACTGTTAAATTACGAATGGGAGCTTACCAAAAGTCCAGCGGGTGCAAACCAATGGGAACCGGTAAACATTAAAGAGGAAGATAAACCTGTTGATGTTGAAGATCCATCAATTCGCTTAAACCCGATTATGACCGATGCCGATATGGCAATGAAGATGGACCCAAGCTATCGCAAAATTATTGAACGTTTTTATAATGATTTTGACTATTTCACTGATGTGTTTGCACGGGCTTGGTTTAAACTCACTCACCGTGACTTAGGCCCTAAATCTCGCTATTTAGGTGCAGATATACCAAGCGAAGATTTGATCTGGCAAGATCCCATCCCAAGCGTAGATTACACATTATCTGATGCTGAAATTAGCGAACTTAAAGACAAACTGCTAAATGCAGGCATTAGCGCCAGTGACTTGATCAGCACTGCATGGGATAGCGCCCGTACTTATCGTGGCTCTGATCACCGTGGTGGTGCCAACGGTGCACGCATTCGCTTAAACCCGCAAAAAGATTGGCAAGGTAACGAGCCTGAAAAACTTGCTAAGGTGTTAACGGCCCTTGAAACAGTACAAGCAAGTTTAAGCAAACCGGTGAGTTTAGCGGACTTAATTGTACTTGGCGGTACAGCAGCCGTTGAGCAGGCAGCAAAAGCTGCGGGTGTCGATATCACCGTACCATTTGCAGCAGGTCGCGGCGATGCGAGCGACGACATGACCGATGCAGAGTCGTTTGATGTATTAGAACCAATTCATGATGGCTTTAGAAACTGGCAGAAAAAAGATTATGCTGTTTCAGCCGAGGAGCTACTTTTAGAGCGAGCACAACTGATGGGGTTAACAGCCCCTGAAATGACAGTACTACTTGGTGGGATGCGTGTACTAGGCACTAACCACAGTGGCAGCCAGCATGGTGTATTCACCGATAACGTGGGTACATTAAGCAATGACTTTTTTGTTAACCTAACCGATATGAACTATCGCTGGGAACCGGCAAGTAAAAGCACGTACAACATTGTTGAGCGCAGCTCTGGTAATACTAAATGGACCGCAACCCGCGTTGATTTAGTGTTTGGCTCCAACTCGATTTTAAGAGCACTTGCTGAGTTTTATGCGCAAGACGATAACAAACAGCGTTTTGTTAAAGACTTTGCTGATGCATGGGTGAAGGTAATGAACGCAGACCGCTTTGATATGTAATTAAAGCAAAAAACAGTTTATAACTTAAGCGCGAGAGTTAATATTCTCGCGCTTGTTTATGCTTGTTTACCTTGATAACAGAATTACTTAATTATCTTTGCAGTCATGCAGTGATGTCTTTTTTGACATATCAATGATTAGACATTGATCAGGTAGCGCATTGCTAAGATTACTATAAATAGAGAAAGCTTGCGTAAGTGCTATTTTTAGCTGACAAAGAGTCCCGTCATTATTACTTTTTCTAGCCAATTTATTTTTACATTCAGCCGTGCTATTTAATAATTCTCTCATAGTTTGGTAAGTCTGTTGTGTGGACTCACTTATATCAGCGAAAGCCAGTGAGCCGGCATTACGCACTAAATAAAAATCAGCAATAAAATCCAGCACTGTTTTAGTCTGCAATTGTTGCTGTTGTACTTTTGATAGCCCACTGTCATCACTCAGTAAGGAAATAACCTCTAATAACGACATTTTCTGTACTTTATCGCGAAAGTCCGCGGGCCACTCACGAGGGATAAATCGCCACCTCGCCAATGCTTGTAAGTGTTGCTTACTAAAACTTTGATAGTTCTTAGCCGTTAAAATACGTTTATCCCATACTTGTGCAGGCGCATTCTTTTGTAAATAGTCATGCTCTGTTTGGTAAGCGCTAAATAACGTATCAAAATGAGGCACATCATCAATCGTTATTGTATCGACTTTAGCGAGTTGGTTATTGAGAGTAACTAATTTGTAAGCAGGCCGATAAGCCGCTATCGAAGGGGCTTGTATATTAAATAATGTATTATGCTCAGTTTCAATAATTGCAGTGTCATTCATGTGCATATGGCCACCAATATGCAGCTTTAAACCTGTTTCTGCTAACAACTTACGGGTATTAAGTTCAGGCTCTCGAGCTAGCTGAAATGCAGACTCACCAAACAAAGATTTAATCGACTGCGTTTGGCCATCGTAAAACTCCCCCATCGGAAAATGACTAAACGCAACTAAGGTTTTATGTTGCTCTTTCGCGCGTTTAACAACATTGGTGATCCATTTCATCAAATAAGGTTTTTCAGTCAATACTTTGTTATAACCCGCATTGCCAGATCCTTGAAACACTAACGTGCCATTTTTAAACTCAGGAACATACACATTCGCATCAATTGCCAATAGCCAAAGCCCAGTGACAGGCTCTACTAAGTAGCTGGTATCGGGGACTTGTTTACAACGTGCTTTATTATTCTTCGCGCATTGCGAATAACTACGTTCAACCAGCGATACCTGCTCACCAAATGGCGTTTCCCAGAGTAAGTCGCGGCTATCTGGCTGCAAACCAAACGGTGCCATTATCTCTACAAGCTCTTGATAACCAGCATGCGCGATTTTATCGCTGCATACTAATGAGTGATTATCTTTAGCTACATGTTCACAACGAGGATGATCGGTTGAATAAATACCAATTTGCTGACCTTTAGAACCCAAAAAGTCTGATTTTCCGCCGGCGGTTTTAAATGGCCGAACCGGATCATGATTACCTGGAATAGCAAAAAAACGCATACCGTACTTTTTTGCATAATCGTCTAGTATCGTTTTTAAACCATTAAGATGCACAGGTTGGCCATCATCAGTAAAATCCCCAGGCAGGGCAACTAGTTTTACGCCTTTAGCGGCAATATCATCAAGGGTGGCGATTAACGCAAAGTAGTTTTCATTAAATAAGCGAGTTGAATGAATTTGCGCCTGCATGCTGCGAATGCTCACCGCATCCTTTGCTTTATCGACTGGTATGCCCGCAAACCCCGCATCAGAAAAGTCCCCATAAATATCGTGAAAGTGAATGTCGGGCACAAAGGCTATTTGGGTGTTTGTAGCCGGCGCAGCAAAAAGCGGTGTACTGCTCAAACAAATGAGCAATGAAATGAGAAACTTCATTTTAAATATCCTGTGACTGGAACACTTTAAACAAAAAAACGGAAGCAAAATGCTTCCGGTTATTAGCTTTATAATATATTAAAATATAGCGCGAACACCTAATGCAAAGCGTCTTCCAGAGAACTCATACATTGATGGGAAAGCTGGATCTAATGTATATCCTTTAGTCGCTTCATCGGTAATATTAATGCCCTCTAATGTGAATTTTACTGAATCATTAATGCTGTAACCAAATGAGACATCTGTTTGACCATACGCATCACGATAAACTGGATACATATCACGCTCAATGTACTCTACGTATTTGTCTTTATAGTTATATGAAATACGCGCATCAAAGCTTTCATTTTCATAATAAAAAGTCAGGTTGTAGGTTTCATCTGCAAGCCCCTCTGGCGGGGTAGGGATACCTAAGTCAGATGCACCCGTTAAGGAGTTATTTAATGTCGTGTAGTTAGCATTGACACCAAAACCTTCTAACATGCTACTAAAACGAGCAAATGGAATTTGTGCAATAAACTCAACACCACTAACATCATACGAGCCTTCGGCATTCACTTTTTGATAAACATCAAAATCATAAACACCGTCAACAGTACCATTATCATTGTACTTAGTTACGCCATTAACAACACCAGTGAGTGATTCACGTACGACGCCTTCAATTTCTTTTTCAAAGTAAGAAACCGCTAATAAGCCGCCATCTTCTAAATACCACTCCAAGCCCAGTTCCCATTGATCAGCATAGGTTGGTTTTAAATCAGGGTTACCATCGCGATATTTAAACTCACTTAAGCTCACTGTACGTTTATAAGCGATATCCGTTAATGATGGACGCATAAGCGTTTGTGATGCCGCAGCACGTAAAACTAAGTCATTATTAAGCTCAAGGGTAAAGTTAATACTTGGCAGTACTTCAGTGTAACCACCACTTTTAGAGACTGGTGTTGACGTATAAGATGTTGAGCCATCATCATTTTGTACTTGGTGATAACCTGATGAATCAACTTTAGTATCAATATAACGCACACCGGTATTCAAGGTTGCGGGCATATCGCCAATATCAAAAGCAAAATCAGCCATTGCATAAATAGCCGTGGTTTTTTCTTCTACTTGATAATATTGGTCTGGTTCGAAATCAACACCAAAGCCTTCATATCTAAGTTGGTTACGAGCATAACGATTAGAAATTTGACTCCAACCTTGTTTAGACGGTACGTCAGATAGATACTCGCCACCATTAACCAAATCTGAAATATTAGTTAGTTCACTGTCAGCTAACGTACGCGTGCCTACCCAAGAGGTATCACCTACTGATGGACCTGTTGCTCGGTTAGTACCATAATTACGCTCTTTTGATTTGTCGGTATACCGCGCCCCAAACTGCAACTTGGTTAACGCAGGGAAGGAATCTAAGCTAAATTGGCGAGAGAAATCCAATTGAGCAGCATATTTATCATCTGAGATTGCTTCAAGATTAACTTCGTTATAGTCAAATAAATAAGCCTCAGGTGAGTTATACATATCAAATGTATCAGGATTATTACTTGGTATAGTCTCTGCGCCTGTGCTGGTATAACGTGAACGTGTTGCACGATAGGCTGTATGTTTTAAATTAGTGGATTCGGTTGTTTTATCTGCGCCACTATAACCCACTAAACCGTATATATCCCAGTCACCTACAACCCAGTCCATTGCAATACTAAATTGTTGGTAGTCAGTATCACTACTGTGTTCTTTACTTAAAAATTCGTGTTGAGTAGCCGCATAGTCAACGTCGGTTAGAACAGTGATACCGTAATCACCTAGCGTAGAGCTATCATATTGATTAATGCGTTCTAAAGAGCTAACACTTGATGCGGCATAAGCGGATGCATCATATTCGTCTTCATGATCATCAAAATTACCCAGTAAGCCATCAAAGGTTAAGCTAAATTCGCTGCTAGGTTTATATTGTAATGACAGTGTTGCACCCCATTTTTCTTGCTCTGTTAAGTATGAACGATCGCCTACTTTATTTAAAAACACCACGCGGCTTGTTTCATCACTATCAAAGCGATCATTAATTGTTATACCGGTATCACGCTCTAATACGTCCGCAGCTTGGTCAGATTGCCATTGCGATGAGCCTTTCTTTTCTAAAAATCGAGAAAGGGGGCGAAAATCGATCCCTGAATTACTATCAGTACGATTAGTCCGTTGAGAGAATGCAAACGAGGCAAGTGCCCCCCAATCACCAAATGTATCACTGGCTAAAAAGGTTAGTTTAGGATCTGATTTTTCTGATATTTCGTTATAAGCCCCTTCGACCGATGCCACTAACTTACGGCCGTCATAATCAAATGGTCTTGCTGTTGTGATTGCGACTGAACCTGCAATACCGCCTTCTTCATCCGCAGCCGTTGATGATTTTTTTACAGTAACACTTTGAATAATTTCAGAGGCAAACATATCAAATTCAACATCACGTCCGCCACTGCCCGATGCCGTAGCAAGATTATTGATTGATACGAACGTAAATTCACTCGGTAAACTACGTACATTCACCTTTTGACCTAAGCCCTTATTACGCTCAATAGTCACCCCTGGCATACGCTGTAGCGCTTCGGCTAAGTTTTGCTCAGGAAAATCCGCAATATCTGAAGCGACTATCGAATCAGAAAAGCCAATATTACTACGTTTTAAATCAATCGCTTGCTCTAAGCTTTTAATATAACTACCGGTTACGACGATTTGCTCCATCGCTTGATCTTCTTTTTCAGTTTCTTGTGCATAGCTTGGTGCTACAAATAACGAGCTAAGTGCTAATGCTAACGGTGATAGAGTAAAAATTCGCTTAGTCATCATGTTGGTCCTGTTGTATGTATTACGACTTTAAATTGATTTCGCTTCTAATGACGGTGCAAAAATTTAATAGGGGACGTATTTATTTGATGAAGTTTTTATGTCGGTTTTGCGACAGCGCGCTCATAAAAATGTCATCAAATGATCACATCAATATCCACTTTTTTGCTCTAGTATGGCGCCTAATTAAAGGAAAATGCTGTAAATACAATAAAATGATATCGCAAACACAACCGCCTCTATCGCTTGCAAGCAAGCAAAGTCAATCTCATCGACCATTGGTTAAATGTTTTATTGCGAATCAAGATGCATTAAAAAGTTTCTTTCGTCGGGCGGTTGGTGAACAAGCCGATGCGGACGATTTATTTCAAAAATTGTTGCTCAAAGCATTAAAAATAGAATGTACCGATCATATTGATAACCCACTAGCGTATGGTTATCGGATGGCACATCATTTAGTGATTGACCATCACAAAGAGCAAAGTAAATATCCCGAGTGCCTAGAGCATGAGCCATTAAGTACAGAGCTTTCCCTTGAAAACTTACTCGACCATGAGCAACGACTGCGTTTATATCAACAGGTACTCACACAAATGCCTACGCTACGTCGTGATGTGTTTATTCGAAGGCGGTTACATGGCGAAAGCCGCCAACAAATAGCGCAAAGCTTAGGGTTATCAGAAGAAGCGGTAAAAAAGCATATTTCCCGCGCGATGGATATGCTCAAAGACGCAATCAGCGAATTTATTGCCGACTAAGTGTCCCCTTAATGAACGTTAAGTCGTTATATCAATAATAGAGATAGATAGAGAAATAACATGGTCACCTCATCCAAACATGACGATGAAAATAAAGATCCACTCAAGCAAGCGATTTGGCAAGATGCCGCACTCATTGCAGCATTACAAAAATTAGACTCACAAACACAAGTGAATCAGCCAACACAGGCAGAACCTAGCCAAGAAAAGCCTTTTTGGTTGTGGGGAAGTGCGCTTGCAGCCAGTATTATTGTGGCCGTGGTTGGCGTTATGCAATTAAGCTCAGAGGTAACCCCTGAAGCTTCTTCGCTCGTTGCTGCACAACAGTATTTTGCCACTGAAGCCACTGATATTACTTTGTCAGATGGCTCTGAAGTTGCATTAAATACACACACTAATTTGCAATTTAATGAAAACGATAAAGCCAGACAAGCAACCCTGAGTAAAGGCGAAGCTTATTTTTCAGTAAAACGTGATGAACATCGCCCGTTCACCATCAATACCGGTAACGCAACAATAAGCGTATTAGGCACCGCTTTTAATATCGATAAAACCCTACGCGAAACCACAATTGATGTGTTTCATGGCAAGGTGGCGGTAACCACACCAGATAACGCACAGCGAGTAGAATTAGTAAAAGGGCAGCGAGCTCGCGTTCATAATAATCATATTATTGTAAGTACATTTAAAGCACAGCAGCCTGATTGGCAACTTGGCTGGCTTGATTTAGAAAATGTCACCATTAATGATGCTATTTTTCAACTTAATCGCTATACCGACAAACCATTAGTTCTGAGTAATGTGGATGCTAACTTACGAGTCAGCGGTCGTTTTAAAACAACCGATGTCGTTGGCGCGGCATCTTTAATCGCGCAATTAAACCAGCTTGAGGTTAATCGCTTTGACGACAGTATTGTATTGTCGCCAACAAACTAGTTTGAGCATATTTTTGCAGTTGGTGGCATTGTCATAAATTGTTCATTTATATTCTGCACACTGTCGTTTTATTAATGAAGTAGCAAGGCCGTTCATAGATGTTACGTATAAGCAGTTTTTTATGTGTAGCACTCTCGATTTTTTCTATTGCAGCTGATGCCGCAACGGCCAGTTTAATAGAGCAATTAACTGACCTATCTAAACGGTTTTCCACTGCGATAATATACAACACCTCATTACTAGCAGGCTTAACCGTTGAGCCCAGTACTCAAACCACACTTGAGCAAACTCTTGATTTATGGCTGACTCCTAGGCAATTAAGCTGGCAAAAAACCGCTTCTGGCATCGTTATTTTTCAAACCGCAACATCAGTACCAGCACCGGCAATATCAATACCCGAAACTAACAATACGCAGGTGCTTGAAGAAGTAACAGTAACCGAGTCGTTACCCACACCATCCAATGGTGATGCCTATAACCACAATTACCAACAAGCAATTAACTACGCCCAACAAATAAAGAGTAACTATGTAGGGCAAAGCGAAATAGCTGTAGGCGCAATGCTCAATCAACTGCCAGCTGAAAATCTTGCCGAGGCACTACAAGCAGTACCCGGTATAAGCATTACCCGCGATCGCGGTGAAGCCCTTAATATTAATGCCATGGGATTGGGTGCGGAATATCAATTAACGCTGTTCAATGGTCATCGCCTTGCAAATACCGAAAACGTTCGTAACTCAAACCAATATGGGCAACAACATCGCTTTGATATATTTAGCGCTGGGTTATTTTCAAATATCGCGGTTTATAAAACTTCAAATTCAAGCCTTCCTAGTGGTGCAGTAGGCGCTACCGTTAACTTGCTCAGCGATGACCCCCTTGCTTATCAAGACAATAACCTACAAGTTATGCTCACCACCGCTGCGCTTGAAGGTGAACAAAACCTTCAACCAAGCTTTGGATTAACAGGCAATGCCAAAACAGCAGATGGTGACTTAGCTGTGATGGTAAAAATGAACTATGAAAACCGTCTGCAACGTCAGTTTCAGTTTGAAACCTGGCACTGGGGAGAAAATGGCGGCGCACCGCAGCCTTACCAATGGCCTGATATTAATAAAAACATCTTGGTGCCTACAGATGGCTTAGCACTGACCATAGAAAACGAAGATCGCACTCGCGCAACATATTATGGCGCTTTAGCCTGGCAAGCTACTGAGCGTTTAAAGCTTAATACTCTGTGGTTTAGATCAGATACTGACTTTTCGTTTGATGAGCACCGTATTTCAATTAACCCACAAAGTCAGTCAGCTCAAGCACAGGTTAACGATGAAAATAATAGCTTAAACCAATTTGTGTTTAACGATGTAAATGCCAAAACAAGCCGTGAAGAATCCAACTTATATTATGCCAACCAAACCATACAAGTTGATGCTAACTGGCAACCAAGTGCGCATTTACCCTTAACGCTTTTGCCATTTTACAGTAGCAGTAAAGCAAACAGTAAAACCAAAGAACCTATCTCTCGCGTTCATGGGGCTATTTCGCCTATGCAGGCAGACGTTGTTTTACAAAATACATCGGTTGATAGCTTTAATTTTGCAGGCAACCTAGGGTTGGTAAGTAGCTACTCACATATTAATCAAATGAGCAAACGCACTATTAATGTGCTTAATGAAGTGGACGAGTGGGGCATTGATAGTCATTGGAGTCGTGAAAATTATTGGGGCTTACAAGCGCTGGATATCGGCTTTTTACATTCAACCCAACATTATGACTACACCCGCAAAGATATAAGTTTATCCCCCTTAGCTTTAGAGCAACTACCGAATCTAGATGGTCGTTGGCTTGAACCAATCACTAATAAATTTTCAGCTGAGTTTATGAACGCAGATGTACAGCCTTGGCTAATCCCAAAAAGTGACCTTTTTCAACTTTATGATATTGATTTATCGTTCGCTGAAATGAGTGATAGTGACCGATTAAATAGTTACAAAGTAAGCTTTGTATCAAAGGAAGGATACATCTCTTCAAAGTGGCAATTTGAGCAAGTAACGTTAAGCACAGGCTTGCGATACAGCAATACATTAAGTGAAACAAAAGGCTCGCAGCTTGCAACAACAGGGGAATTAGCGCCCATCAATAGCAGCAATAAAGATAACACTTGGTTACCGTCCGTTAATTTAAAATGGCAGCCTTCGCAATTTTGGCAATGGCGAGGGGGCTTTAGCCGCTCTTTAAATCGGCCAAATTACTCTGATTTAAACCCAAAACTGCATATAAACTCAGGTGGTTTACCTTATGCAGAGCTGGGTAACCCCAATTTACACCCAGTTATAGCCAATACCAGTACGCTCTCTGTTAACTGGCAACAAGCAGATTTAAACGCGCAATTGCTGGGCTTTAACCACCACATGAATAACTTTATTGTTGAGCAAGCAGCAAGCTTAAATTATCAAGGCCTGCAATATAACTCATTGCAACGTACTAACGATGGCAAAGCCAAGATAAATGGCTTACAAGCAAGTAGCCAGTGGCAGTTACCGATATATAGTCCATGGTTTCTACAAAGCCAATTATCAGCAAGCATAACCCATATAAACAAAGCTGATGTAAGCACCTTCGCTGGCAATCACTTTAAAGTTGAAGGAGTCTCTGACTGGACAGGTAACCTGCGCTTTTTGGTCAGTGATAATAAATGGCAAGCTGCATTTAATATTAATTACCGCAGTGAGTTTCTTGAACAACGCGATATTAGTAATAATGCCGACACTTATGTTGCGGCTTACACCAGCACTGACTTAAGCTTCAGCTGGTTTTACTCAGCCAATGCCAGCCTGCGCTTAGACATGTTTAACGCCACCAATGAAACACTCACCCGCACAGCTAAAACCGACTATGCGAGTTCATTAATGAAAGCAGAAGAATTTGGCCGCCGTGTGGTAGTTAGCTTGTCATTAAGAATATAAGTTTTTGAATTTACCACACGTAAACAAAGATCGCTTTTGTAAACCCCCATTACGTTTTGAGTAAAAATAATACAAGCAACTAATGTTTAAAGCTAGCTTATGCAAACCCAGTAGCCGCTGAGTTAATGGCTTGCTAGTATCGAAATGATACATAACGATAATTACCTCATGCAATCCTCAAAAAAAGACGAAGATGGCCCAAATACACATGTTTTATATAGCCAAAGTGAAGGTGGCATAAATTGGGGTGAGTTTAAATCGGTATTAAATAAAGCAGGCACGTCACTAAATGGCGTTATTGAACAGGATTTAAAAGCCTAACAACCGGCCTTTTAGTAAATATGTTAGCGATGAGCTAGAGCCTAGCTGGTTTATCAATAAAGCAAACAACGTGGTTATGACTTTTCGTGACCAACAAACTCTACCGACCATGCAGTATCAAGGTAAATACAAACGCATTGGTTACAGCTACCCAAAAAGTTATATTTGGCAAAAGAGCTTATTTATAAGCTGCGCAGTTAACAAAGAAGACATAGCCGTAACAAAGCTAGACTTAGCGCAGTTTCAGGAAGCCGTTAAATAAGAGCTTTCAAGCAGCAACATAACTGAGATGCAGCGCAAGCTCTTTAGCTCGACTGTAAGCATTTTCTAGTGATTGTTGATGACGAGTATCGGCAAACTCTTGATACTCACAGGCAATTTCATGAATTGTGCTCACGCCTAAATATTTGCTCAACGTACGTAAGTGCGGCACTAAATGGCTCATATGCTCACGAATACCACCTTGCTCAAAACCAAACTCACCGCTTGAGGTGATCACAACCAAAGTCTTACCGCCAAGTAAAGGCAGCAGCGGAAAGTTTCCACGGGCCAGATCAAAATCAAAAGTTTTGTTGATCCTAACAACTAGATCAAACCAGGCTTTCAGCTGCGCTGGCATACCGTAGTTATACATAGGCGAGGAAATCACAATAATGTCAGCACCAGCAATTTCTGCAATGAGTAAGTCTGACAACGCCAGTAACTGCTTTTGCTCATTAGTCTTTTTATCATCAGGAGTAAATACCGCACCTATCCAGTCTTGGGTAATAAAAGGCGGCGGATTCACACCTACATCACGATAAATATACTCATCTATGCTTTGCTGCTGAGTAACGCTCTCTATAAAACGCTTAGCAATATTTTTAGAGATTGAATCGTGATCTGGATTGTCATTTTTAACGGCTCTGATGCTTGCATCAATGTGTAGTAGGGTGGTCATGCTGTTTATCCTGTTAGTAATTGTGCGGTCATCATCCAACTAACAGAGGCTTTTCACAAACGAGTTAACCTCACCTATAAATAAGTTATACTCATCTATAGTCAATTTTATTATTTGCCAATATCACTTATGCTAGTATCACTACAAGCGCTTAAAGCCTTTGAAGCTGCGGCGCGTTTAGGCAGCTTTAAAGCCGCCGCTGATGAACTATCACTCACGCCAACCGCGATTTCACACCATATAAATAATCTTGAAAGCCGTTTAAATGTGGATTTATTTTACCGCCAAGTAAGAAAGATCACTCTCACTCCCACTGGTGAATATTTAAGTGCGGCCACAAGTGACGGCTTTAACCGCATCGACCAAGCACTGGCAACTGTGCAAGCCACAGGGGCAACAGTTAAAATAACCACCACCTCGTCACTGGCCGCCCTGCGCTTAATACCCGCATTGCAGGAATTATCTATAAACCAGCCTAATCTTGAGGTAGATATATCAACCAGTGAAGCCGTTGATAAACAATTACACACATTACCCATTCGCTTTGGCCAGCAGCGCAATATAAACGCAGATGACATTATAAAAACCGAACATTTTAACCTGTTTGGCTCATACAAAGCCGCCGATATCCCATGGCAAAATGGCCCTGTTACGCTGTATACCACAAAATGGAAAAACAACGCCCTGAGTGAGCCACCACTTAAACAATGGCTTACTCAAAACAACTTAGATCCTGCGTTATTTATTATCAAAACCTTTGACCAAGAGCTATTTGGCATTCAAGAAGCTATGGCAGGCTCAGGACTGGTGTTTTGCTCAACCACTCTTGTGCAACGACTTTTAAACACCGAGTTACTTAAAAACTTTAATACTCACGCGGTTGAATCTGAGTTTTGCTACTACATACCGAATAAACAGCGCTTTCAAACCCGAGATACACGCCTAGTTTTAGAATGGGTGGAAGGGCTGTTGAATTAGTGATACTAGTTAGGTTAGTAGTGACATAAATTCACAGTTTATTGTGAATTTAGGTGATTCTGAGCCTGTTTTGACATTAATTCACAGAATACTGTGAATTTTTGATTGGCACTCAAAAGCCACAATAAAATGAATATGGTAGCTAAAAGTAGGGGTTGTTGCTTTATCATTTCGGTTTAGAATTTAACCGATATTTTTAAGCGAGTTAATTTCAGTAGTTAGTCACCAAAAACACTAAATCACCGAACATCATTCTACAGTTTTAAGAGATTAACTAGCACCTTAATAATAAGTTTAGATTGATACTTACAATAATAAAATCATGAAGTTATTTTAAAGTCATCTATATTTTTATAGTCATTATAATTCTTATAAGGAAATCGGAATGTTTCTTAAGGAACTTCAATTAACTAATTTCAGAAAATTTGAAAGCTTAAAAGTCAACTTTCAAAAAGGCTTAAATGTACTTGTTGGTGAAAATGATTCCGGCAAAACCACTATAGTTGATGCGATTCGTTATATATTAAATACAAAAAGTTTTGAAAACATTCGATTTGAGCCAAGAGATTTTTATAAACCAACTAAAGTTACAGATGGTGACCCGCAACCTAAAAGAGCTGAAATATTTACCATTACCGCGATTTTTTCTGATTTTAAAGATCAAGAAGCTGCTAAATTTATTGAGTGGGGTTATTTCTGTGAAGAAAAGGAATTTGAGTTAAGGTTATTTCTAAAAGCAAAATTACTAGATAACGATAGAATTACTTGGGATATAAAAGCTGGTCCTTTAGGTGCAGAATCTCAGATGGATGGTGATGCAAAAGCTTTGTTGCAAGTTACGTATTTAAAGCCTTTACGAGACGCAGAAGCCGAAATGACGCCAGGTTATCGTTCGCGTCTTGCACAGATATTGCAGAGCCACGATAGTTTTAAAAAAGTAACAGGGGTTGATGGCCAGTACGAAAAACATGAATTGGAAAATATTATTGAAAATGCCAACACTGAAATTTCTACGTTTCTGAGCAGCGTTAAAACTACAACAACCAATTCCTCAAGCATAATTGAAAGTATTAACTCCTACATTAAGAATTTTCGCCAAATAGATGATAAACGAGAAGCATCCGTAAAAATTGCAGATCCTGAATTACACAAGATACTAAAAACTCTAGGCTTAGAACTTGAAGAAAATAGCTCTGGATTGGGTACACTCAATAAACTTTTTATGGCGGCTGAGTTACTGCACCTTGAAACAGACCCTTTTGATACTTTACAGCTTTGTTTGATAGAAGAATTAGAAGCTCATTTACATCCACAAGCTCAGCTGCGAGTAATTAGCGCTCTAAAAGACATTAGCGGAAAAAATAGCAATCAATTTATTTTAACCACACATAGCACAACAATTGGTGCATCTATTAGTCTAGAGAATCTAATTTTATGCCGAGGGCAAAATGTATATCCAATGTGGCAAGGGCAAACCGAGTTAGATATAGGTGATTATAAATTTCTGCAACGGTTTTTAGATTCAACCAAAGCAAATATGTTTTTTGCACGTGGCGTCATTATGGTAGAAGGCGATGCCGAAAATATCTTAATACCCACTATTGCTGAATTAATTGGCAAACCGTTACATAAATATGGGGTTTCAATTGTCAATGTTGGTAGTACCGCATTTTTACGCTACTCAAAAATATTTCAAAGAAAAAATTTACACGAACAGAATTTACCTGAATTAGATTTACCCGTATCAGTGATCACCGATTTAGATATTCCCGCAATTGAATATTTCGATAGTGAACAGAAAGATAAACCTGAGTATTATCAAATTAAAGAAAATGTCTTAACAGATACTAATGAAAGTTCTCATTGTTTAGAAAGTATTCATAACAATATTTATACAACTTTAGATGACTTAAAAGCAGCGGTAAAATCCGCAATCGGTCAAACCACTATGCCTAAAGGGTTAAATACTCAAATCGCAAATTGGAAAATAAAACTCGATGCAAACAATATCCAAGACATTAGAGCCGCTAAATCGCAAACCCTAAAACGTAAATTCGACAGCCAAAATATTAAAGTATTCACCAATAAAAACTGGACGCTAGAATATGATTTAGCCTGTAGTGAAGAATTGCGAGATAATTTTGCTTTAGCGGTTCAAATAGCTAAAAAAATCAAATCATCAGAAAGCTATTTTAATGAGTTATTTTATGAAAATGGCAAGTTTCAAATACCCAACGAGATATATATAGAAGATGTTCAAGCTAAAACCTCTGAAGATATTGCTTATCACATATTCAAACCGTTTGTTGATTCAGCAAGCCCATCAAAAGCCGTTACCGCGCAAATATTTTCTGAAATATTAGAGTTAAAAAAAGACAACCTAGTTGATATCTTAAAACATGATAGTTATTTAAAATACATTATTGACGCCATTGACTATGCGTGTGGAAAATTTAACGAGGAAGAACAAGCAAATGATTAAATTCTCTTTTACTGATGAAGAAATACAGTCAGCGTGCAAAGAACTTGGCTTACCTGAAAACACTTTTGAAGATAAAACCAGTGAGCGGCGAAAAATAATAGATTGTTGGAATGATGCTAATATTATCGCTTGTCCGGGTAGTGGTAAAACCACAGTCCTACTAGTAAAACTTTTATTGCTATCACAGCGCATGCCATTTGAAGATGGTAGTGGTATTTGTGTATTAACCCATACAAATGTGGCCATTGATGAGATAAAAAACAGACTGGGCAACAAAGTAGATCTTTTATTTAAGTACCCTAATTTTTTCGGCACAATTCAGAGTTTTGTTGATAAGTTTTTAGCATTGCCTGCTTTTAGATTACACCCTGAGACAGCTAATTCCACTTTCATAAAATTTGATAACGGTACTATTAAAAAACTAAAAATAAATGCATTCTATAATATTGGTTTTGGAAAGGGTGATAAGAAAACGTTATGCAATTATTTGTATGGTCAAGCTAATCAGGATCCTGCTTCAAAAAAATTAAATGGTAAACAAAAGACAGAGAAAGCTATTGAACTGCTAAATTCCCTAGAGTTTACCTTGTTAGATAATATAATCCGACGCCCTAATGGAAAAACCTTTTTAAAAGATGTTAATAACGAAAAATATCAAGCTATAAGAGTTATTTGTTTTGATATTTGGAGACGTGGGATTCTTAGCTTTGACGATGCTTTTAATTTTGCAAATTGGTATTTGACAGAACACTCAATTTTAATTAAAAACATTATATCAAAACGATTTAGTTTGTTGTTCGCAGACGAGATGCAAGACACTCAACTACATCAAATGGACATTATTAGTTCAGTATTTAACGAAGCTGTTACCAAGCAATATTTTGGTGATCCAGACCAAGCCATTTTTAATGGGTTTTCAGATGAAAAGTCAGCATGGAGGGACAATATAGTGGGATTTGAAAGATTAGCTATTTCTGACAGTAAAAGGTTTGGTAATGAGATAGCTGCATGTATTAATCCTTTCAAACAAGTGTTACCAAGCATTTCAGGTAATACACAAAAACAGTCACTTCAACCAACAATTTTATTGTTTGATCAATCCGAACAGGCGGTTGGTTTATTTGTTAAACAAATACACAACCACAAGCTTTTAGATAATGATTGGAGAAGCACTTCTGCGCGCTTTAATTTAGTAGGTTCTGTTGGAAAAGCGCCTGCAGAAGATACCAAATTAACCATTAATTCCTACGTTCCAAATTATTCTAAAGAAGCAACTAAGCGAAAAACCAATTTCGACAATCTCATTTCATATTTTCAGAAAAGACCTGCGGAAGAAACAAAGCAATTTGGCACAAAAGTGTATTATGAGCTTTTTGTTAACGCGCTTGTGGCAATGCTGAATTTAATGCCGAATAATCAATATACAAAAAGCAAATTGTTGGCAGAACTAAAAGAAAACAACCCTGAGTTTTTAACCGCCTTTAATCTTTTTATTTTTAACTGTATTCAACAGATTGAAACAGATACCATTTTACCAATTGATGTAAAAACAAAGTTCATCAATTTATTAACCCAATATAACTATCAAATTCCGCAAAATACTTCTTTCATAAATGAAAACCAGATCAATTCAATTGACGCCTTTACACAAAAAAATAATGTAATAGTTGAAGACGGAATAGAGATAAAGGTCGGCACAATTCATTCCATAAAAGGTGAAACACATATGGCGACATTGTTGGTTGAAAATGAAAACTATGGTGCCAGTGAATCGTCTTACTTTTGGGATCATAAATCAGGTAATGATTTATTTTGCCCTAACAATACTTATAAAAGACCAAAAACATCTTATGCTCAATTAGAGCAGCGCCTAAAAACAACTTACGTAGCCATGAGCCGACCGACACATTTATTATGTGTAGCCGTACAGAAATCAAAGGCAAGTTGTCCGACATGCCAGCCAGATAAAAAAGCCAGTTGTAAATGGAAAGTAGTATGAAATTTCACAGGAGAACTTGAAGCCAACTAGGTACAAAATATTGGGTTTAGCTGCACTTTACCCAACCTATCGTAGCTAAAACCTTTCCCCTTTAACCTTTTATCTTGCAACTCAGCTGTAAACCCCCGTTACATTTTGATTAAAAAAGCCACATACTATTTATTAGTATGCGGCTTTTTAGCAATTTTAATACTCAACTTTGAGAATGTTTTAGAGTATATTTAGTGAAAAATCTCAGTAATTAGTTATATCAACATAAATTGAACTATAAAATCTGAAATGCTATAAATCTATCAACTCATATGATTTACAACGCACTTAGTGAATTAAGCATAAAACCGATTAAAATAGAGTTATTGCTATTTCTAATATCAATATAAGTTGAATCCCATAAAAAATAAAAATAGTTCACTTGTATCTTTATGGTTATGGTTATGGTTATGGTTATGGTTATGGTTATGCAATGAGCGTTAACCCAAATGCTATTAGCCCTAAGGCACAAACTTGATTGATTTTTCGGCCAAATCGTTCAAAAAAACCAATGGCTTTACTCGAAGTAACAAAAAATGATACTAAGTAAAACCAAGCTATGTGTAACAACACTATATACAACCCACAAAGCAGTAAAAAGAATAAATTGTTATCACTTCCCTGTGTTATTAATTGACTAAATACACTAAGAAAAAACAATACTGTTTTAGGATTGAGTGTATTACAAAGAAAACCCTGCAAAAAACATTTCACAAAGTTGTTATCCAAAGGCTTTTTATCTTCACCTTTAGCCATAATTAATTTAGAGCTAAATAATCCAGTGAAACCAAGATAAATTAAATATGCTGAACCAGCGTATTTTAGTATATTGAAAGCAGTTTCATTCTGTGAAAATAAGTAACTTATTCCAACTATTGAATAAGTCACGTGAATACAAACACCAACCCCAATACCTATGCCAGTAACAACCCCAGCTTTACGCCCTCCAATAACACTATTTTTAAAAACCAAAACAAAGTCTGCTCCCGGACTTATAACGATTAATAAAGCTAACACTACAAAACTTACGATTTCCATACCTGTTCCTATTTACATATAATCGATATCCATTGTAATGAATAATAAGCAGGTTATAATCGAAAAAAACACATAGCTAGTGTGAGTAAATTTCACAGATGAGACACCTTAAAGCCTTTCACGTTTTCCATATTACAGCAGAGTCTTCTAGCTACAGTGAAGCTGCTGATAAGTTACACATAACTCACGGAGCGGTGAGTAAACAAGTAAAATTATTAGAAACTCACCTGTCTCAATGTCTATTTTACAAGGAAGGCAGAAATATGCGGCTTACATCCAAAGGAAAATTACTTAAGCAATACACAAATAAAGCTTTTGAAGCATTAGATACAGGAGTTAAGAAATTAACGATAGCAGCGGATAATTACCTCGAAGTTTCTTGTGAACCAACACTCACCATGCGCTGGCTAATGCCTCGGATCTCTAATTTCTATAAAATCTCAGATATTGATATACGATTGTCGACAGCTGGGGGGCCTATTTTTTTAGGCGAGTCAGGGCTATCAATGGCAATCCGACGAGACGACTTTGATGTTCCTACTCACCATGTTAAAAATAAATTAGTTGAAGAGTGGGTTGGGCCAGTGATGTCTTTCCAATATTGGGAAAGGTTTAAAAATAACCTAGCAAATATAACCCTACTCCATAGCAAGACGCGTATCCATGCATGGAAAAGCTGGCTAAGTGCATCAAACTTTAATATTCAGCTAAATAACAATAACCAATCTTTTGATCATTTTTACTTTTGTTTGCAGGCTGCTGCTGATGGTTTGGGGGTTGCAATCGGGTCATTTCCTTTAGTTGCTGATGATCTCAATCATGGAAGACTCATAGCACCTTTTGGTTTTATCAAATCAGGCCATAATTACGTTCTACTTCAACAATCACAAAAGCAAGGAGTCAAAGAAGAGCAATTCCAAAAATGGCTAGAAGTAGAACTGTCAAAGTGTATTCCAGATGAAGACGGGATGAAGCCTTGCTTTTTACCTGCTTCTATTTAATCTACTTATCATAGTAAAGTTTAACTTATTGATAATATTAACAATCTTATTTTTAGTTATGAACTATCTATTAGTTGCCTTAACACTACCACTCAACATTTGTTAAGGTAAAATAAAGTGACTGTCTTTAGACTTTGTGAGAACGCTCTGCTAAGGTTGGGCTGTTTTTAGCTGAGACTTACGGGCAAGAAGTTTCAAGGTTTAACACCTTCTTCACAGATTACTTATCTTTTCTTGTAATTGGCACTCCAGCCCCTGAATCTGTCAGTGTAGATTACGATAAAATAATGAACATTATTGAAGATTAATGATGTCCATTATAATGATAAAATTCAAAAATCCAGTAAATAGAACAATGCAAGATATCGAGTCGGACTATTATTTTTTTGGGTAAGCTCGTTATGACATTACAACAATACGGCAAGCACCTGATGAAAATGGAGTTATATCCTTGATGAATATCAAAGCCTGTTGCAGTCGCTGTAACCGAAAATAAAAGAGTGTGAATATGGTCACAAATTAAAAATAGAACACTGCGTAGTTCACCGAATGTTAATCATCAGTCGTCCTGTAAACAAACACTTATAAATATGTTACTTTGCTCCCTGATATAATTAATAGCTATGGGATAGATAAATGAAAATACTCATATGGATTGGAATTATATTTTTAGTCATCCCACTTGTTGGTGCCTTAATCGCTTTTATTTTTGGCTTATATGTTAATAATCCAAGCACGCATAACGCGACTGCTTATGATAGTAAAATTAGCAATCAATATTACTTGCGAGACGGTAAAGTCGTTTATGTTTTAGATGGCAATTTTTTCCAAATTGGAGGCTCCCCAATAGAAGGAGCT
Organism: Pseudoalteromonas sp. SG44-1; assembly: GCF_014164315.1. Lineage (NCBI taxonomy): Bacteria > Pseudomonadati > Pseudomonadota > Gammaproteobacteria > Alteromonadales > Pseudoalteromonadaceae > Pseudoalteromonas > Pseudoalteromonas sp. SG44-1. The sequence continues at coordinate 38,506 of NZ_JACJEW010000009.1, read as the reverse complement.
GACCCTGATACGTTCAATGTAATTAGTCAGTCTTACGCTAAAGATAGTAATAGTGTTTATTACAACGGAAGACGAGTTGAGGGTGCTGATCCTAGTTCAATTCAGCTGGTAACATCGGGTATTAATGCGAGTAAAGAAGAATCTGGTTATCTTATTAGTGGTGGCAAAGTTTTTTGTTATGGGCAAATGATAGAAGGTGCAGACGCCGCTTCGTTCTCTTATTTGCTGGGCTCATATGCCATGGATAAAGAATATTTATATTATTACACTGATGTGAAATTTTCACGTAAAGCAATGCCAGAAGCGATAAAAAATGCAAATGAACGTTATATTCGCCATGGTGAACAGGTAATTTATCAAGGAAAAATAATTAGTAACGAAGCCAGTCGTTTTAAAATTATTAATGATGAATATGCAGTAGATGAACAGCATGTTTATTCACATGGTGATGTTGTTGAGGATATGGTGGCCGATGGTTTTACGGTGATTACGCCTTACTACAGAAAAGATAAAAGCCAAGCGTACTACTTTAATACACCCATACCTGAAAGTGATCCATCTACATTTAAAGTATTAAATGATTCTGTTGCCAAAGATAATAAGCATGTTTATTACAACGGTTATATTGTTGACAATAGAACGGTGGCAGAAGTGAGCCGGTCTGATGCTAGCGAGCTTGAGAAATTATGGAAATGGAAGTCTCTTCACTTAAGCCCAACGCGGGTGATTCTGGTTCCTACTGATGATGTTAAAAACATCACAAATAATTTTTATGCTTACAATAACGAAGTGTATGGCAGAAATAATAAGCTGGTCGGTGTTAAACCTGAAGATGTGGTTATTCTTGATGAATATGAAAAAATATTTGTTCGTATAGGGGGTGAGATTTTTTATTATCATATAGCCATTGAAGGTGCGGATCCAAACACTTTCACCGTAATATCCGATCGTTTCTCAAAAGATGCAAACTATGTTTATTGGGAAGAGTATAAGGTAGTCGATGCCGATCCGTTAACCTTTGAATATGAAGAAAATTTATATGCCGACGAAAACGATGCGGGCGAGTACTATTTGAAAATTTCGGAATAAACGCGCAAAGATACAGGGTATTATGATTTACCCTGTATCTCTATTATGTATTCGACTATGGCTTCCTAACAGCATGATAATGCTCTCGTGACAATATCGACTCTTAATTGAGCTTGCCAAGTTTTTGGGGAGCATTGTGCAGCAAAAAAGCATAATTAAGCACATGCTCAGTACAAACCGAAAACGGCAAGTAGTTTTGCATCAAGCCACGTCTAAATAAGTATTCGAGTTGTTTTTCACGCCAGGTATTCGAAAATGCTTGCGCGTTATCGCCAATCATACTTTAAAGTAACGACACAACAACACCATGAGTATTTATAAGCGTACCGTATACATCAAACGCCAGAATGGTTGCCATTTATTACTCCTGTTTAGATCGTTACTAAAACGCGATTTTATCGCTCAGCTTAATCACCATATCAGGTAATAAAGTACAGTAACACTACCGGCGCTTTAAGCACCCACTGTAAACCCCGTTACGATTTGGTTAAAAATACGCGCGGTAAGATAGTGTTTGTTGTGGTCAACTAATTCCAAACCGTGAATTAAGTTTTTCTTCTGCTACACCATGTGATTATGACTATGTGGCCTGCGCCAATTATAATAATTCATCAAGAAGCTAAGATCTTTTTCAGCGTCTTGATAATTACTATAACCCAATGAGGGAACCGATTCTGTTTTTAAACTTCTAAATAGGCGCTCCATCGGCGCATTGTCCCAACAATTCCCTCGGCGGCTCATGCTTTTTTATCCGGTAACGCCATAACCTTTGCTGAAACCTCTTTGCGCCGTATTGGCTTCCTTGATCTGAGTGAAACATCAATTCAGATGGTTTGCCTCGTTGCTCGTAGGTTTTATCTAATGCTATTCTTTCCGTCTAGTTTTTAGATAATAATTAAGACAGATGTAAACTCTAACTCTTTATACTAAGTATTTAAAAGGATCGTTTAGTGATACACAATATTTCAAAATATAGTTTTTTTTGTTTAATTTTATTGCTCATTTCATTGAGTGCTCATGGGCGTAGCCAGTCGACTATGTTTTGCGAAATATCCTCTATCGAGGGCCAAGCAGTCACAATTAATAAGAAAAAGTATGATAATGACCTCAAATATGACTTTCAGCTTATAGATGAACATAAAATAATAACCGTTACAGTGGGAGTTATAAGGCCTGAGCACGACTCTATTTTATTTAAAAACTCAGCGAAAGAAGCATCGAAAATTGAAATTGTGGAAGACTCACACAAAAGATATGAAAAAATGTGGGAAGAGGAGCTTTTTCATACGGTGACTTTATTACATTCTAAAAACCATATTTGGGAGCAACGTGCTGCAAAGCTATCAATTTGGAAAGCTACGTTTAATGAGCATGATAAATTAATAGGCTTTTGGTCAGCAGCAAGTGACGAGGAGATGTTCATTCTTTCATTAAATGCACTAAACGTTTCTAATCAACAGTATTTGCCAACTAATGAAATAGCAAATACTGTTGATGAAATACTTAGCCAGTGCAAAATAAAATCATTAAAAAATGAAATCTAAAAAGTTAAAGGGCTCACAAACACTGCTTCAAATTAACTCTCTACGGGTCAAAAGATTTTAACTTAGCTGTAAACCCCCGTTACGTTTTGATTAAAAAGCCACACACTATTTGTTAGTGTGTGGCTTTTTAGTATTTAAGCTAACTTATTGGTTATTGATTCAATAAGTTTTTTTCAAAAAAATCGGCCATCATGGTGTGATAGTGCAAGGTGGTGCCTTTGCCTTCTCGTAAGCTATGTGAGCGATTTGGATATGAGAAAAACTCAAACTGTTTGTTGTACTTAACAAGCTCGTTAATTAAACGCTCTGAGCCTTGGTAATGAACGTTATCATCCCCTGTACCATGAATAAGCAATAGCTTACCGGTTAGGTTTTTGGCAAAGGTAATTGGCGAGGTGTTGTCGTAACTCTCAGGATCGGTCTTTGGATTACCTGCATAACGCTCTTGGTAGATAGTGTCGTACAAGCGAATGTCTGGCACCGGCGCTGAGGCAATACCGACTTTAAATTTATCACCATGGCGGAACAATAAGTTAAGGGTTGAGCTGCCGCCGCCTGAGTGACCCCATACACCAACACGGTCGGTATCTATTACATCCCAGCGTTTTGCCATGGCATCTAGCGCATCAACTTGGTCTTGTACTGTGATTGAGCCGATTTTTTTATAAATCGATTTACGCCAATCACGGCCTTTTGGTGCTCGCGTGCCACGGTTATCAACCGATGCCACAATAAAGCCTTTTTGCGTTAATAGTGATTTATACAAGTAGCTGTCGCCTTCAAAGCGGTCTTGCACTGTTGAGCCCCACGGTTCGCCATACACGTAAAAAACGATTGGGTATTTTTTACTGTTATCCATGTTTTTAGGGAACATAATGTAGCCATCAAGCTCAGTGCCATCGCTCGCATTCACTTTAAAGAACTCGTGATTTGGTAAGCTTTGCTCTGCGAGTTTTTCTTTCAGCTCTTTATTTTCAACTAAGGTTTTAACATTACTGTGATCGCTTACTTTAATGATCTCTTTAGTTGGCGGCGTGCCAAATTGTGAGTAAGTGTGCATTGCCCATGAGGTATCTTTAGACATGTAATAGCTGTTTGAACCTTGAAATTCAGCAGGCGTTACGCGTACAGGTTTACTACTACCATCCAAAGACGTACTAAATAAATAACGTTGACCTGCATTGTCTGGCGAAGCGGTAAAATACATCACGTTTTTATCTTCGTTTAGCGCCAGCATATCAACAATATCGTAATCACCTGGGGTTAAATCGATAATGGTTTTACCATCGCGAGATACACGATAAAGGTGACGCCAGCCGTCGCGCTCGCTGTGCCAAATAAAGAACTTACCATCTTTTGACCAGTTGGCTTTGTAAAACCACTCGATAAAAGCATCGTCTTTATCTTCTAAAATTTTGGTCAATTGCTGTTTTTGCCAATCGAACAGCCAAACCTTGTTGTGGTTTTGCGGGCGGTTTAAGTCTTGGATCATTAATTCCTTACCGGTGCCTGCCCAGCTAATACGAGGAATATAGCGGTCGCGATTATCGCCTTCAAGTTTGGCCCAGCGGGTTTTCTTATCAGCAAGGCTAACAACCCCCACGCGTACTGCCGAGTTAGTTTCACCGGCTTTTGGGTAAGGAAACTCTTTTAAGGTAGGATAGAGCTCGTCGGTGTTATTGATCATGGTGAAAAACTTAACGCCGCTGGTATCTAGCTGCCAATAGGCGATTGATTTGTTATCTGGGCTCCAACGAAAGCCATCAGCAATGCTGAATTCTTCTTCGTAAACCCAATCAAAGTTACCATTAACGATTTTAGCGCTACCATCGGTTGTAAGCGCTGTTACTTTGTTGCTGCCAACCGCTTGCATATAAATGTTGTTATCGCGCACGTAAGCCACTTTTGAGCTATCTGGTGAGAACTTAGCAAACATTAATTTAGTTGGTTCAACATCTGCGCCACCTAATTGCTGTAATTGATTGGTCTCAAGATTGAGTAACCAAAAATCCCCGCGACTACGAGAGCGCCAAACTTGCTCACTATTGGTAAATACCATCAGCCATTTACCGTCTTTTGACCATTGATAGCTTTCGATTGCAAATGGCTCGTCTGCGCCCTCTGGCAGTAGCTTTTCAAACTCAACTAATACTTTACGGCCCGTGCCATCGGCATTGTAAAATACAATGTCGTTACCTTTTACGCCGTGTTCTTTTTCGTCATCAGCTTTGGCATTCTCAGCGTCGTCTTTTTTATCTTTTTCGCTTTCACGCTCTTCAAGTACTGTATAACCGGTGCCATCATCAAGCCATTTAAAGTAAGTGCTACGCTGTGCCTTGAAATATTTATCTTTATAGATTTGTTCAAGCGACAGTGGATTGCTAATTTGTGTCATTGTTGTAGTAGCCGTGACGTTGTGTGTTACCGAACAGCCTGATAGCGACAGCCCAGCCAGTACCGACAAAACCAGCCCAGAGGTTTTAAGTAATTTCATGTAGTGATCCTAAAAGGGGTTAGCGCGCGTGTATTTATTTACAAGTCGCATTAGCAACACTTTAGCAAAAATTACTTATAAGATCTGAACGTTTGTCGCAATAAGCATAAGGTTAAACCCAAAAGCCTGCAAGCAAAGTTACAGCCACAGGTACATACTGGCTTTTTTGCCTGAAATTTCTAACTCGTATACGTTTTCACACGGGCGTTGTGCCGCGCCATAACATACATGCAGAGGCAGTAAATGCTCTTCTCGAGGGTGACAAAATTGTGCCCCTGGCGCTAGTTTCCAGTTCGTTAAACGTTGCGTGCGCTCAGGCTCTGCAAGCTTAGGACTTGCTAAAGTATCAATTAACCATTGCTCAAAGCTTTGGTTGAGCTTTTGCATAGCCGTTGTTTGTTTAGCAAAAAAAGCCTGCATGTTATGAAAGGTAAAGCCGGAGCCAATGATCAATAAATTTTCATACTCTATTTGCTGCAACACTTGGCCAATTTTGAGGTGCATTGCGGGATCAAGGGTTGGATTTAGCGAAATTTGTACACATGGAATATCTGCCTCAGGAAACATAATTTTTAATGGTACAAACATGCCGTGATCAAAGCCTCGTTGGGTATCAAGGTTGGTAGCAATACCATTGCTTTTTAAAGCCTGCTGCAGTTGTTCAGCAAGCTTTGGCTCACCAGCACAAGGGTAAGCTAACTGATACGCCTGCTCGGGAAAGCCGTAGTAATCATAAATTAATTTAGGTGTTGCTGAGGCTGTGATTGCAATAGGGTTTGCTTCATAGTGAGCGCTGATCATTAAAATAGCACTAGGCTTAGTAATTTTAGCGGCAACTGATTGCAAACAAGTCACCATCTCTTTATGGCTTGGCTCACCAAGCAGCGGTAATGGGCCGCCGCCATGAGATAAAAAGAAAACATTTGTTTGTTGCATAATAACCCCTTAATTAATCAATGTGGTTATTATAATGCACGCACAAATCCAAATTAACTAGCCACAAAAATGCACAGCTAAAGTGCATTTATTAAGGTTTAGATACCATCAACCAAACCGCGATACTGGCAGGGGTCACGCCCTTAATACCTTGGCTTAACTTCTCGCAGCTGAGTATTTTTAGGCTGTACTTCTTTGCATAACTACTCTGTATCTCAGCCGCTGAAACACTATAAGGTGTGCCACAGCGCTTAGATTGATCATACACACAAGTGATCAATAACTGTGGTGCAGCATTACTCAAGGTAATTATGTGCTGAGCATATTGATTACGAATAGCGTATGGCAGCGCCACCAATGCGCCGCGATCATAAATAGCATCAACATGACCTAAATGATCTGCAGTTAAAGCGAATACATCCCCCACCCAAATGCAGATCCCCTGGGCCTGATACGCGCTAAGTAAACCGTGCTTAGTTACTTTTGGCGTGAGCGCTAACTCAATAAATAACTGCCGAACAGCAAGCTCACTGAGTTCAACACCCACAACGTACATGCCTTTATTAAGCAAATAATGAATGTCGACTGTTTTGCCACACAAAGGGATAAACACACGGCTACTAGCAGGTAAATTTAAGTTAGTAAAATAACGATCTAAACTAGGGATTACTTTACCGTCATGAAAACCAATGTCATTGCTTTGCCAGCGCTTTAACCAATATTCAGCCTGCATTACCCCCCCTTCAACTGTAACAGCGCAACCGCAGTTAAATACATGCCAATACCAAATATTGCATGCGATAGTGCACTTTTGAGCCTTGCAGCCATTGGCTTTGCCGTTTTAGCTGCAGCAATGCCAAGCCCAAGCGCAGGCTGCATAATAAAAAACGGGATAACAACGCTAAGCAGCCCAAACAACAGCGCAGGCATTAAGCTTGGCGCTGCAAGCCAGTTATCTGGCATCAGTAATAAAAATAGCAGCGCAAAAATAACCCCGATAAAGTAATGACTAAACCAACCAATTGCGCATTCGTTCGGTTGCACAGCGGCTTTATTAATAGCTAGGTGTTGCCACTTGCCATAGCGCATAAAGCATAGCCAGCGCCCCACCATACAAAAGTTTAAAGAGCTAATACCAAATTTACTAAGTAGCAACGCCCACAGATCAAGTATCGCGGTTGCACCGCTCCCTATAACGATCACTGCTAACCAATCAATCGCTGAAAACATAATGTCACCCTTTGCTGAAAACTAAGTCACTATGATATAGACTTACAAAAACGTTAAATACAAAGCTTTAATCAAACTTAAATTGCAAAAGTGGAATCATGCTAGATGATATAGTGCTGTTTGTGCACATAGTACAACAAGGAGGATTGTCTCAAGCGGGGGAGTATTTATCGCTGCCTGCGGCAACAGTTACGCGGCGTTTACAGCGCCTTGAATCTTGCCTTGGGCAAAAACTGCTGCATCGCTCTGCACGCCAATGCACACTCACACAACAAGGACAGGTGTACTATCAAAGTTATGCCAACTTAGTTGAGCAATTTGAACAAACTCGTTATCAACTTAATCAACAAAAAGAACAACTTAGTGGTAAGCTAAAAGTGCTCGCGCCACTGAATATCTGTCATGGTTTTTTAAAGCCGATGTGGTTGTCGTTTTGCAAGAAATACCCTGATATTCAGTTGGAGCTGATTTTAAGTAATCAACTTGACGATATTATTAAAAACCAAGCTGATTTAGCGCTCAGGATCGGCCCTCAAGCTGATTCGTTATTACAGCAAAAAAAGCTCGCAGAAGCCGACTCTATCTTAGTCGCATCACCTGAGTACCTAACAAATGCAGCAAAACTTGTTGAACCGAACGATTTAAAACATCACCGTTTAATTGGTACAACACTTAGAAATAAATGGCTATTAACGAACACGCAATCATGTGCTACTTACACACACATGTGCCGCTTTAAAAGCATTTATAACGATACTGGCTTTGTAAAATATCAAGTTGCGGATCATCAAGGTATCGGTTTGTTACCGCGCTTTGAAATTATAAATGAGCTACAAACAAAAGAGTTAGTTAGAGTATTGCCACTATGGCAAAGCCTGCCGCGAGAAATTTATGCCATTTGGCCAAGTGGTCGTTTACTTAGTAAAAAAGCGGTTTGTCTTAAAGATTATATGCATAACTTTATCAGTGAACAGTTACCGAACAGTTAAATGTTTTTGTGCCACTGGTACTGCATTTGTTTTGCCGTAAGCTCTGCAAGCTCAGAGCTCCCCAGCTCAGTAACTAATTGCAAGCTCATATCAATACCCGCAGAAATACCGCCAGAAGTAGTTAATTTACCTTGTGACACCCAACGCTTATTTGCGATCACATTTAGAGCTGGGAACATGGCAGCAAGATCGCTCTGATCTTCCCAATGAGTTGTCACCGTTAAACCATCAAGTAAACCCGCTTTGGCCAGTAAAAAAGCGCCTGTGCACACCGAGGCAACTTTGCTAGCAGCACCAGCGGTTTCTCGTATCCAGTTTATTACGGCTGGTTTTTCAAGCTCATGGGTATGCACACCACCTACAACAATCAGCAAATCAATAGCAGGGTGATCAGCAAAACTGTAATGGGGGTTTACACTAAAACCTGCACGGGCAATTACCGGCCCGGCATGCTCTGCCACAAAAAATACCTGCCAGTTATTATTTGCCAAACGTTTTGCAGTACTAAACACTTCAAATGGGCCAGAAAAATCAAGCACTTCTGCATCATCGTAAATGTAGATACCAATGTTCATAAACTATTTACCTTAACGTCATTTGCATCAAACATTAACTTTAACCACCTTAAGTCTTTTGCATCTAAGTTTGCTTGTTTATGTAATGAGGGATCATCATAGACATCTTTATAAACATGGCAGATCGCAACTTCTGTTAACTCACGCCATTTATCGTCATTAAACTCTGATAGCGAGCCATCAGCTAAATTAAAAGAACTGATAGGATCGTGCTCAGCTTCAGTCGTTCTAAGAGTTAACTCTAACTCTTGTAAAATAGGGTTGATCAACTGTAGCGTATTTGCGGCCTCAAACTCTGCAATTATATTGTTTTGAGCTACTTTGATTTCTTTTTCAAGTTGATATTGAGACAGTTTATTAGCAGAGGCACGCACACCGTATTTATTCAGTAGGCCAGTGATGCTTGGCAGCATAGCTTTGGCCGCAATACTTGCTCCTAACAATGGATTTGCAATAGCCGCTAAGCCGCCCACCAAAAGCATTCCGTAGGTGAGTTTTTTATCTAAGGCATCAATATCATTAGCAAGCGACTGTAATGAATTAGTTTGCCCCAAAGCTTGATCACGCATAATTGCATCAGCGCTATTTAGCATGTAATGGCGAAGTCCGGCCTCAGCATGCTCATTAGGAAAATGAAAAATACGCCGCTTAGGTAAGTTATTAATCTCAGGTACGCCGTTTGGTAAATAACGCATGGTGTGTAAAGCGAATTGATGTTCAGATAGTGCAAAAGGAATTACAAAATAATGCTTTTCATCAAATGACGTGGGGGTTTGCGTACCAAATCGTTCAAATGACATAAAAATAGGCAGACCATCAATCATTTCTTTTGCAAATACATAGCCTTTATTGAATTCATCAAACATTTTATTAGATGTCGATTTTAGCTTAACAATTCCTTTATTTATAAAATCTTTCATAATTATTTGTTGATCCAATTCGATTCTAGCTGGCTAGCTGCCGTAAAGGTTATACAAGCTGGTCTAAAAAGCCCAGCAATTAAATATCAAACTTTAGCAGCTTAAACACTACCTTGCGTTTCAATCACTAAAATACGCGCTTCACCCATAGGGTGGGCTACGTGCTCAGTGCCTATTGAGGCATAAAAAATGTCACCACTTTGCAGTACAGTTGAGTGCGTCTCGCTATCTTGTTTGTAAAACATTTCAACGACTCCATCAAGCACCACAAAGACTTCTTCGCCATCATTAATATGCCATTTATAGGGTTTATCAGTCCAATGTAAACGGGTAGTGATGCCATTCATATTGGCAATATTTTTAGCTCCCCATGCCTTTGCTGCGGTGAATTCTTTACCACGTATGATCTGCATACAATTTCCTTATTCGTCTAGCTCTAATTGCGCCCGCTCTAACGTTTCGGCGGGTAGTTCTTTTTGTACTGATACACCAAGCTCTTTAAATTCTGAGGCTTGTTTTATTAGGTTGCCTTTACCGCGATATAACTGCGAAAACGCTTTATCGTAGCTTTCTTTGGCTTTATCTAACTGTTTACCAACACCTTCCATGCTGGTTAAAAAGCCGTTGAGCTTGCTATAAAAACGCTCCGCGCGATTAGACAACTCTTTTGAATATTTAGTCTGCTCTTCAAAACGCCATAACTGTTTCACAATATTTAAGCTGGTTAAGAGGGTAGTGGGGGTGGCAACCAGAATGTTCTTTTCTATCGCTTGTTGATAAATATCACTTTGATACTTAAGAGCTTCAACAAAAGCTGATTCTATCGGCACAAACATCACCACCACTTCAGGAGAGTTAAGCCCTGGTAAGCGATCATATGATTTACTCGCCAGCTCATTAATACGCGCTTTTACAGCCTCAACATGCTCTCTAATTGCTTGTTGAGACTCCAGTTCATTATCTGCATTTACGTAGCGAGTGTAAGCGTTTAGCGAAGTTTTAGCGTCAATCACTAAATGCCGACCTTGAGGCAAATACACCACCACGTCAGGGCGCAGGCGGCCTTCTTCGGTATTAAACGATACCTCGCGTTTATAATCAGTACCAGCGCGCAGTCCTGCGCTGTCTAACACGTTTTCAAGCATGAGTTCGCCCCAATTACCTTGGGTTTTCTTTTGCCCTTGTAATGCGTTACTGAGCCTGTCTGCTTGCTCAGTGATTGCTTGGCTTTTCGCTTGTAGATGTAATAACTCTATTTTCAGAGCTTCACGTTGTTTTAGATCTTCAACATGAATTGATTCCAATTTATCCCTGAAGCCTTTTAACTCACCTTGGACAGGTTTTAACAGCTGCTCAATACTTTCTTGATTAAGGACTTTAAATTTTTGCGATTTTTCTTCGAGTATTTGATTAGCAAGGTTTTCAAATTCTTTTTTAAGTTGCTCTTTGCTTTCTTTAATATGTTGTAACTGCTGCTCAAAATGGCTTTGCTTTTGCTCAAGCATAGTGCGCATATTATTGAGCTCAACATCACGGGCATTGTATTCGCTTCGAAGTGTTGTTAAATCAGCTTCAGCCTTGCGCCAATAATGGTTGTATTGCTGGCTTTGCTTTTCTTGCTCAGTGAAGCGGGTTTTATAGTGCTGAGTTTCGTCGCGTTGTTCTTGGTGGCTTTGTTTAAGTAAATCGTGTTCATCTATCAAGGCAGTATATTGCTGCTGTTTTTCATTGGACTGTGTTTGCAATAAAGCTAGTTGTTGCTGCTGCTCACTTAGCTCTGCTGTTAGTCGCTTACCACGACTTGCATAAATAACACTAAAAAGCACCGCGCCAACACTAAAACCAATCCCAACACTTACCCAATCAATGTTTGTAAGTAACTGTATATACATAAATAAACTTTAATTAACCAAAAGACACTTCATGATAGCCAATCTAAAAATACCACGATAGGTTTTTTTACTTTTTTATGACTCTAAAAATCATTACAGAGCATTACAAAAGACCCATCTTAATTAGTTATATAAACAATTTTATTCTACACTCAGAACAATAATAAAAACCAACAAGTGGTTTTACTTATACAACAATACAAGGACTGAAAAAATGAACGATATCAAAACCCCAAATATTGAAGTGCAATGTAAAGCAGATAACTACTTTTCCGTTAAAACGTTGACTGTTTTACCTCATACACAAGAAAATTGGTTAACATTTTTTAATAACGAAACAAATCCGACTGAGTCGCTGAGTGTTTTGTTTAATAATGCAGGAAAAAACGATCTCATAAGCACTGAAAAAAGACAATACGTAGAACTTATTATCAGCCTAGATCCGTCAGTGGCTGCCGATTGGGAATTTTATGGGAATGGTGTTGAATATTGTGGTGCAGATAGCAATTGCCAATATAATATATCTACCGAGATCACTGATGACGACACTTTAGTTTTAAGAATTGCTCAAGTAGAGCCGACCTATGAATTTAACGGTGTAGATAAAGACAATCTTGAAAAAGTTGTTGAAGTAACCGAAGGCAAAGAAACTGAGTATTTACCTATTTCGTTTAGGTATACAGCTAAACATGTGCCTTCTGGCAAAATTTATATGTCACAAGATCCTAAAATTGTTGTTCGTAGGCCTGGTGCTACATACTAATATAAAGCACTAGCACAACGAAAAGAAGAGTCATATTGTTGCATTAACGCAATAAACTCTTCTTTTTGGCACCAAGGTTTAAACCAGGGTAAATTAAACCACATCGGGTGATAGCCTATCATTAATGACTTTTCTATATACATTAACGCTGACTGATATTCACCAATCACACTATATACAAGCGCTGCAGTGAACACATATTCATTATGATCTGACGCAATACTTATTGCTTTATTGAGTGCTTGCAAGGCAAGTTTAGCTTCGCCGAGTTGGCTGTATGCTTGTGCGACTTCTAAATAACTATCAAGGGTGTGTTGATCTTGCGCCAGCTCAACTACCTTTAAATAATTAGCTGGATATGACTCACTAAGTCCTAAAACCTTTTCAATATCAGCTAGGTTAAGGCGAAAGCTGATATGCTCTGGGTTTATATCAACCGCCTGTTGGGCAACTATTAATGCTTGCGAAAACTCTCCTTGTAACGAATAAGCAATACTTAAGTTACTTAAATCTATGCTATCAGGTTTAATCTCAATTGCCTGTTTATATTGCTTTATAGCAATGGCTAAATCACCTTCTGTTAGGGCTATATCTGCCAGTAATTGATTTGCCATATAGTTTTGAGAACTTAAGCTTATAACTTCATTAAGCAGCTGCTTTGCCTCTTCAATTTGACCTTGCCACCATAATACTTGCGCTAAATTTTGCTTTATTATTGGATTTGCTCGTATTTTTAATGCAAGTTCAAACGCCTGCTGTGCTTCAGGCAACTGATCTTGTTGTAAATATAATAAACCTTTAAGTTCATAAAGAGCGGTAGAACTTGCTCCAACTTGTTCAGCTTTAGCTAAATACTGCTTCGCAGTTAACCAATCTTGCCTAGCAACCGCGATTAGCATTGCATTTGTAGCAAATGCAGGGGTGTTTTGATACGCAGTTGGTGAGTTAAAAAGTAATTTACTGGCAATATTTAAATACTCTGCTTGCTGTGATTGCTGATATAAACTCAGGGCGACTTCACGTAATAACTCATAGTTGGCATATAACTGCGGGGTTTGTTCTATAGCCTCTTTAATACGCATAAATAATTGATCAGTGTAATCACCAACTTGCTGCACTTTTTGATAAAGCTCAATATGTTCTATTTGTTCTTTGTCACTAAGCTGCGCCATTGCAATATATTTACTATCAAAATCAGGGAAAAGCGCTGTTAATTGCTGACTGCTTAAATGGTACATCTGATTATAACTATCAATTACAATGGGCCATTGCTTACGCGCTTTTACCGTCCAATTTGGCGCCTCGAGCCGAACTAACGTTAAATAGCATTGCGGTTGCATGCAATTAAGCTCAGCGGTCACCACTTCTTGTGCACCCGTTGCTTGCTTTAATTTATGTAACTTATCTGTAAAAGTAAGTTTAGCATTGCCGCTTTGTAAAATGAGCGCAACCTCATCCTGCGAAATAAGATTTAACTGCTTACTATTAATAATACTTTGCCTAATAGCATCATCAATTGTGGCTTTGAGCATATTTGTATCTGCGGATAACAGTGCGGCTGATTTTACCACCGGAGGTAAAAATGCAACATAGTGCTCTGCTGGTTTATGCACTTGCAGCTTATACATTAAGCCTGTTGCAACCACGGCAATACAAAGCAAAGTCCCTAAAAAAACAGCCTTTTTAGGCGATTTTTTTTGTAATGCGAGTTGCTCTAGTGGAACTGTGTCTTGCGCCAAAATTTCTTGCTGTTTAATAGCTATAATAACGGCTTGTAACTTACGCTCTACACTTTGAGCATCAACAGGGCGGCGGTCTTTTTTTCGTTGTAATAATTGATTTAGTAAATCACATAATTCATTAGGTAACTTGGGAATGATCTCATGTGCATTACACGCTTTACCGTTGGCAATATTATTAGCAATCGTTTGCGCAGATCCTTCACCAAATGGATGACGGCCACTAATAAACATATAGGCCAGCATACCAAAAGAAAATAAATCACTGCGAAAATCTAACGGCTGTTTATTAAGCTGCTCAGGCGACATCGCACTAGCACTGCCACAACTGGATTCATCACGTTGCTCACTAAGCGGCTTATTTTGTAATGTTGCAATACCAAAATCAGTGATTTTTAATTCATTTTTATCAATTAAAATATTGCTAGGCTTTAAATCACAATGCATAACATCTTGACTATGGGCATGGGTTAGACCAGCACACAGTTGTGCTAATAAATTAAGCTTTTCGGAGAGTGTGGTGACGTGCTGATGTTGAAACTGCTGTAATGTTTTGCCTTTTAAGTACTCCATTACAATACAAATTTGCTGCTCATATAAAATTACATCATGTATTTGTACAATATTAGGGTGATTTAAACGAGCAAGCAGCTGCGCTTCAACCAAGGGGTCGCTATGTTCTATTGAGTGCTCAGTAGGCTTTAATAATTTAATCGCAACATAGCGCTTTAAACGTGTATCCTCTGCAAGATACACACTTCCCATACCTCCTTGGTTAAGTAGTTTAATTAATTTATAGTTAGTGATGACTTTATTAAATTTTAATACTGTTTCATGCTCTAACGACATCCGAGGTACTCTCTAATTCACACCCTTTATAAATCATAAAGGATGCGCCAGCAAACCGTACTTTTCGCAATTGTCTTTCGATGATATTTTCAGCATCATGAACATTTACTAAAACTTCTGAAAACTGCTTGCGAGCACGATGTATCTGTATATTTAAATAGCGCATGTCGACACCTAAATCTTTCACTAATTGCTCCGTATTTACCCAACCTTGGTTAGCTGGTAATACTCCTTTTTTAGCATCTAAAGCTCTATAGCGCGCTAAATTTAAGGTTAAGTAGTGATGGCAGCGAACATGCAAATCAAAATCTTTATTATTATTGTGATGTTGAACTTTTAATTCTGATGTTTCTTCATCCAAACTTAGGTTAAAAATAAAGTCTAAATCACTAATATACAATTGTGGTACGGAGCTCATCTGGGTTGCAACTTCCAGATGACTAGAAAGAAACATCCATTGTTCACCACCTAAGGTAATAATACTATGATCTTCTAAGACTTCTCGTATCGTAAACTCATCATCGTGTAATGATTCTAACAACCATTGGCCGCTACTTTGCTCAAAAACAACCACGCTATCAGGTTGCTGCTCAGGCAATAGGTGGTAATGATTAAGCTTAATTGTCTCGGCTGTTTGACTTTGCTCGTCATCTAATTTGATTAATTGGTCTGTAGGAGCACTGAGATCTTTAACCACATAAGTAACCTCTGAATTACCGGCAAAATAAATTTTATCGCCAATACTTAGTTCTTCAGAGTCATCCTTCACCAAACGCTTATGATTTAACCAAGTACCATTCAGGCTTAAGTCACGGATATACCACTTACCATTCAACCACTCAATAATAGTGTGTATTTTCGACACACTCAGATCGTTGACAAGTGTATCTACAGAATATTGAAAGCGCCCAAAACTATGATGCGCATATAAAAAACAATATTCGCTTGTATGTTTATTAATTAAATAAGCCATTATCACTACCTTTTATCGAATGATGAGGTATGTGTCTAACTATTGATATTACAATCAATTCTCCATAATAGACACAACCAAACCAAAATAAAACAAAAAATTAACATTCAATGTATTCATGGATTAATCCGTAAACAATTGCGGCCAGATAACAGTATTTTAGAAACAAAAAGGCAAAATAAACATTACGTACTATTACAGCAATTGTTTATTAAAGGGATAAGTAAAAAGAATGAAATATAAAAAAAGCCAGCTCAAGGTGAGCTGGCCTAATATTACTAAAATAAGTAACTAAAACTAGGGAATCAACATGATGCCTGCGTTGACTGCAATTCAACAACAAGCATAATAGTAGACGCCCCCAAGGTACTTTAGTTCAAAATAAATTTAAAATTGATAAAATAATACTGCATGCGCCAAATAGCAGACATAAAAAAAGCCAGCTCAAAATGGGCTGGCTCAATCATTACTAAAATTAGTAACCAAATAGGGAAATCAACATGATGCTTGCGTAAACTGCAAT
>NZ_JACJEW010000009.1:0-21890 GCF_014164315.1 Pseudoalteromonas sp. SG44-1 | reverse complement strand
AAAAAAGCCAGCTCAAAATGGGCTGGCTCAATCATTACTAAAATTAGTAACCAAATAGGGAAATCAACATGATGCTTGCGTAAACTGCAATTCAACAACAAGCAAAAGAGTAGACGCCCTCAAACTACTTTAGTTCAAAATAAATTTAAAATTGATAAAATAATATTGCATGAGCCAAATAGCAGGCATAAAAAAAGCCAGCTCAAAATGGGCTGGCTCAATCATTACTAAAACTAGTAACCAAATAGGGGGAAATCAACAATGATGCTTGTGTAAACTGCAATTTAACAACAAGCAAAGAAGTAGACGCCCTCACGCTAATTTAGTTCAAAATAAATCAGGCTAATTTGAAATAATGCTAACTTTTTATCAAAGAAAGCATTTGTTGTTCATCAAATTTTGTAAAACTCATTGATTTTTCAGTAAATAATGCATCAACAAGCGCTTGCTTATGTTGTTGCATTTTAAATACTTTTTGCTCAATTGAATTCGCCATTATCAGTTTATAAACAAAAACAGGATTTGTTTGACCGATTCGATAAGCACGATCTGTCGCTTGTTTTTCTACTGCTGGATTCCACCAAGGATCAAAATGGATCACAGTGTCCGCCTGAGTAAGATTAAGCCCTGTACCGCCAGCTTTTAAACTAATTAAAAATACCGACGTTTGACCACTGGTAAATTCTTCGATCATTTTATCGCGATGACGCGTTTGCCCCGTAAGCAAGCTGTAATTGATCTCCAGTGATGCTAGCTGCTGCGCAATAATATCTAATGCAGAAGTAAATTGGCTAAAAATAATAATATTACGACCTTCACTTAACATTACTGGTAAATGGCTACTCAACCAGTCAAGTTTTGCACTTCTAGCTGAGGTGTGTTCGTCAATCAAACGCGGGTGACAACATATTTGTCGTAACTTTAATAACGCCTCTAAAAAGGCTAATTTGCTCTTTTGCGCGCCTTGGGAAGCAAACAGGTCGACCATTTTCTCTTCTAGAGAATCAGTAATACTTTGGTAAATGTCTTTTTGCTGTGCTTCGAATTCAAACTCTTTGATCAACTCTGTTTTAGGTGGTAGCTCTTGTGCTACTTCAGCTTTTGTACGGCGTAAAATAAAAGGCAAGATCAGTGATTTAAGCTCTTTAGCACGATCACTATCAGCGTCACGCTCAATCGGAGTCTGAAAATGCTGTTTAAAATGAGCCTGTGAACCAAGCAATGAAGGCATTGCAAAATCTAACAATGATTTCAATTCAAATAAATTGTTTTCAATCGGTGTACCACTTAAACATAAGTTAAATTGTGCATTTAAACGCTTAACTAAACGAGATACTTGCGCACTGTCATTCTTTATATACTGCGCTTCATCAAGGATAATATTCTCAAAATACAACGGCGAGTAGTAAGCGATATCACGCTTGAGTAATGGATAAGTAGTAAGAATGCAATCTGCCTGGGCTAAATGTTGTAATTGCTCAATCCGCGCGCTACCAAATAGGGTCGTCACTTTAATACTACTGGCGAATTTAGCCATTTCATTTTGCCAATTACTTACCAAGCTCGTTGGGCAGACAATTAGCGTTGGGCCTGCTTGCTCTCGTTGCCGTGCGTTAGCTAAAAATGCAATAACTTGTAAGGTTTTGCCTAATCCCATGTCGTCGGCGAGGATTCCGCCTAACTGATGGCGTTTTAAGAACTGTAGCCATTGAACGCCTTGCTGTTGATACTCTCGAAGCCGCACGCCCGCATTCAAGCCATGTAACACTGTAGTAGCAGTAGCTGGTGCATCTAGCTCAGCTAAATAAGACTCTAAGCTGTCGTCGACTAAGTTAACCGCAAAACAGCTCATCTTCATTAAATGTACTAAAAATGATAAAGGTATAAGTAATTCATCGCGTGTTTTTATAAACTCAAAACGATCTTTAAAATCAGTAAGCGTATCAAAAGCTGGTTTTGTTATTACTCCAAACTGTTTACCATTTGCATAATAATAAAAAAGTTCGCTTTGACGATTAAGTGATTGAAATTCTGAATTATCGTTTGCTAATACGGTGGCAGCTTTAGCGTTTGAGATCATTATTTTACTAACAATTTGATGACCTTTACCACGTTTAACATCCAAGCTGACATTAGTGATTGATTTTTTTATCACTAGTTTTTTATCAGTTACCTTCCAACCACGCTGACGAAGTTTAGGCAAAACCTCGTATTTAAACCAATGCTGATGAATAACTGATTGTTTATTAAAAACAAACTCATTTTGTAAAGCCCCTTTACATAGTTCAAAGCCTAAATTTGTGAGCTCTGTGATAACGGTATTTTCAAGCGATGCATTGAGAATATTTGCTGGTGCTGAGTTTGGAGCGTAATTACCATCTTGATAGTTAAAGGTAAGCGTAAGCTTTAATTGGTTATTGCTATTACTAACATCCACAACAGCACAAGTATCTGCTACCCGTTTTATTTTTTTACGTTCAGATGATTGGTAATGAGGTATTACACCGTCACCAAAATTTGCAGCTAATTGCTTATAGACACGATCAAAATTAGCAGTATGAATGGCTGGGATCGCTTTGATATGAGCAACTTCTTCACCACTTAGTGGCGTACGTAAACGGCCTATGCGTAGTGACTCTGTATCAAGATAAGTCGGTGGTGTGGTTTTAAGTAAGAACCAAGATTGTTTACCCGTTAAACTTACATTTAATTGAATAAGATCTTTTTTGTGTGACCACGAAAAACTCAGATCTTCAGCACTATCTGCTTTAATCGACTGACGAGAGCGCCCAAAAAACAAACGCTGAGAAGCAATCAACTGCTGCAATGCGTTAAATCCCCATTGCCCTCTAAGCTCTAAATTACCAAGTGCATTTTGAGAACGGATCCAACTGTATAAACGAAAATCAGTTTCGAGTAAATCGGATGGTGTTACAAAACTATTAAGCTGCTGATCAGTAAGGTTTCTACCGAGGGTATACTGATGTTCTGCAGAGAAAGCGGCAATTTTTGGTGTTAAAATAACCCGATTGTTTTCTACATCAAGCACAAATAAAAGTACATTTTTAGCTTGTGCTGACTGGTTTTGCTTAAGTGTTGTTAGCTCTTCAAACCAATCATTAATTATATAGTCTTGGCCGTAATCACCAGAATGATCAATCTTCAGCTTTAACAATACAGCAGCCAAGTGGCGACAGTTAGTTTTGGCATTACATGAACAGTGTCGATCAACTGCAAAACCATTGGCTAACTTCTTTATCTCTATATGTTGGGTAAAAGTACTGCCTTGATTTCCAAACACCGAGGCATCAATGACAGAGAAATCATGATTATGCTCTAACCAATTAATTTGACCATTTGCTACGTACTCTTTTGCTTTACTGAGCACAGGAGGCTTAAACAGCTGTTTTATAAATCGCTCAGATAAAGGAAATTGAGTCGCTTGCTCTTGCTTGATCTCTTCAAAAATAGCGAGTAGGTCATTCTTAGATAAGTTAGCAGACATATTGCTCAGGGCAGTAAAAAATAAAAATAATTTTACCAGTATATGATTTATCGGCGTCGAGCTAAAGCATTAAAATGATTAAAAAGACTGGTTGGAGCTGATAAGTTAGTAAAAAAATGATCTCAATACAAAAACAGCTGAATTTAATAGTTAAACACAATTAACCAACAATAAACCCACAAGTTATAAACATATCGTTAATTATTAAGCGCGTTTACAGATCACATTTTTACTAAGGTATAAAAAAATAGCGGTAAGAGTGAAAAATATAGCTAATCAGTTAGTAAAAAAATGATCTATGAGCTCAATAGTAAGGTTTATTGATATTTCAGATCATTATTTTACTAACAAAACACAGTTTGGGATCAGAATTTTACTAACAAAAAAAGCCTTCAGATCAGATTTTTATTAACTAGTTAAATGCATTTAATAACTTAGTTAGCTGTTCTAAGCGCTTGTCAGTCATCACTTTATTATCAATTTTGATTGATAAATCACCACTTTTTAAATTACGTTGCAAGCTGATATAATTATTTTCTAGTAGTGCTTCTCGACGTTGAGCTGACTGTGGCTCAGCGGTAAGTAATTTAGTGATCGTCATTGCACGCTTATCATCACCAATTATATCTTCTAAGCTATTATCGTGTGTCAAATGATTTACTTGCTGATTAAAACTATGCTCATCACGTTCTTTTGCTGCAATCAGTTTTTTAGCTACTTCACGGCCAACATGATTTGCTGTTGGATAAAGGGCAAGTACGGCAGCAGGAAGCTTCTCAAAGGCTTTAATTGCATCAGCAATAGCTGTATGCGATACACCTTCAATGGCGGCTACTTCACGATAAGAGCCTTTTTTTCCCTGTGCAACTAATTCATCTTTTGTTTGTTGATATGCTTGGCCAAGTTCCCAGAGGCTCGGCGCAATATATTGGTCTGACGATACAGCTAAAATCTTAGCATCTAAATCTGTAAAATCACTCGAACTAAGAACCATGTAGTCAGCATTGCCAATTATACATGCCATACGACGACGTGAGCCGGCTAATACCAGTGTTTCATCACCTTTGTCCCAACATAGGGCGGGGTGTTGGTTACGACCATCTTCGGCTATTGCAGGGAGTATATCAGCAACAGACTTTTCATTGAGTAACACTTGAACACGACGATTTTTTGCGTACACCTTGGTGGTACTTTCTATTTCAGCATGCGGGATCACTTTGCAAACAAGTGTGATCTGACGATTAGGATCACTTGGTGCAGGCATTTTGATCACATCGCCTGCGTTTGCTTGTTCTAGTAATTCATCAAGATTACTATTACCAATTGAAGTAGCAAAAGGATCTAAGCTGGTGTCATTTTTACGTTTTTTAGCCATTTTTTGTTAACTACCTTACTTAGTTTCATTCAATTGAGATTGTGTTGATTGCCAGTTTGAACGGATCAGCATTTCTAATTCATCAACAACATCTTTTATATTTTCTTGAGCTCTGATCAGTGATTCTCTACTTGCTAAACTGTCAGATGTTTTTTGATCAAAAATAGTATTGAATGACGAAGAGCTCGCTGTAATTGCCGAGCTGTGGTTAATTGGGTAACTCATTACCTGACGACCAAATGCACTGCGTACATCTTTAACGATGTCACGCTGTGAATGATTGCCTTTTACGTAATTAGTTACTAAAAATTGCATAAAGTCCCAACCTTCATGACCTAAAGATGCAACGGTATGATAGATTTCGCCTAAGCGTTTTAAATATTTGTTATTAGCATCGAAATCAACGGCTTCAGGATGTACCGGGATCAGCATTGCCGTAGATGCCATTAAAGCATTGTAAAACATGAAGTTAAGAGATGGAGCTGTATCAATTAAAATGATATCGAATTGATCCTTAACCGGATCAATGACTTTTTCTAATAGTTTATGGTAATGACGGGTTTTTTCATAACTTGAACTATCTTTTAGCAACGTTGCAGTTTCGTGTTCAAAGTAAAAGTCATCCATACCAGAAGGCAAAATGCGTATATTTGGGATATGCGTAGGCAAAAAAGCATTTGTAACAAGTTGCTGCCAAGTTTCATCTGGATCTAAGTCAATGCAATCTCGCATTAAATCACCGACCGTGATCGGTTCAGGTTCACTGGGTGGGAAAAAACTCGATGATGACCCTTGCGGATCTAAATCAATAATACCAATACGGTAACGTTTAATGTTAGTTGTAGCAAGGGCTGCAGCAATATTTACCATACTGGTTGTTTTACCACAGCCGCCTTTTAGAGAGTTAATAACAATAACTTGTAATTTATCGTCAACATTGCGGTGATCTGGCTGAATATCCATTATATCTGCCATAGCAAATATATTTACCAAGGTGTAAGCGTAATGGCCGTTAGCACCGCGTTTAATGTTTAGCTCATCAAAATCACCATTGTCATGGCGGCGTTTTAAGGTACGATTGTTACAACCTAACAGATCTGCAGCTGCTTTTTGAGTGTAAGTTCGAAGCTCTTTTTCTTCAGATTTTAAGTGGGCACGATAATGCTGAATACGTCCTGCTAATGATTTTTCTGCGACTTCTGCAGTTGCTTTTAAAAGCCGATAGGTGGATAGCGCATTATTATGAATTGACATACTTTATTCCTCAAAGTTAGGTATTAAGTATAATGTCCATTCAATTGACTGTAAACAACTATTTATGACGACATGGCTTTTAATAACAAGACATTTAGAATTAATTTGTAATTTTAAAATTGCTTAGTATAAATAAAGAAGTTTAAAGGTGGTTAAATATAAGGTAGTAAAGGTTAAGGGCATAAAATAGACATCTAAGTTTCTGATATATATAAATAATAGTAAAAAAAGTGGATCAGGTTTATACTTGGTTAAGATCAGATCTTTAGTAACTGACAGATCGTAATTTTACTAACTCTGAATCAGATACTTAAGTTATACACAGTTTGAACACAGGTTTACGCACAAAAACCGCTGTTGAGATCAGTTTTTTACTAAGATAATTAAGAACTTATCCACTTACAATCGGGATAAATAGGCTGTTCAATTAGTATAGATCTGATCTGTAGTTGGTATAGATCAGATCTATGCTAACTGATTCGATGATTATCCACAGGCATTAGTAAAAATTAGATTTATGTCGTGTATTTTTGGTTAAAAAACAAAAATACACGGACAAAAATACGCGTGAGTTAGTAAAATTTAGACTTATAACCGTAGTGTTAGTAAAAAACTGATCTGAAAATCAAGATCATTAAGGTTACTTAGTAAAATAGTGATCTGAACATATATTTTAATCCCAGATCAGTTTTGTACTAACTTAAACATTTAACTTTTTCTGTTTAATGTGTTGTTATTAGCTGTCGCAATAAAATTGGAAATAAGAACAATGAACCGAAAGGTCAACATCTCGGTAGATAACTTACCCGATACATTACGGGGTCAGATCCACGGGGTGGAAAGTGCAATAGATAACGAAAGCCTCGCATTATTTACAGACAATAAAGATGTGCGGGTTTCATTAGAAAATGCAGCGCATGGACTAAGGGCCTATTCGAATACTTTTAATCATTATGATTTGTGGGGACGTTTTGTTCGCTCAGGCCATAAAAAATTACCACTCGAAGAAGCACCTAAAAAAACCATTATTACTCGAAAAATATCCGAAAAAGTGGATGGCATTTTGTATGATGGTGAAATTAAAATTACTCCAGCGGTAGTAAGTACCCGTAAAGACGGTGAAGATGTTGAATATTTAGTTTGGCCATCAGATCGTGAAGAAAAAGTAGAACGTGCATTAATCCGTTTAGCTTCTAAAGGTAAAATTGTTAAAATCAATTTTAAGTCCGGTATTCAATATGCCGTGGTTTTTTCGATGAACGAATTAGCGCAAGAACTTAAAGCTGTTGGGCAATCAATGCCTTACCCACAAATCAAAGAAGCATTAGAAGCACTGCAAGGTTCTAAGCTATCGTTTAAGTATTCAGCGACAGATACTAAAAATACCAATATTGATGATTCATTTTACGAATCAAATATGAACTTTCTTTCTTCTTTGCACTTTAGTGGTAAAAAAGGGCAGGGCGGTAATGTTAAATGTGTTGCGTGCTTGAATGCGTTTGTCCATAACATGATCGATAACCTCGAATACAAAGGTTACTATTTCAATAGTGCGCAAGAATTAAAGCGCGGATTATCTCGCTGGATGATGTTGCGTCTTTATCATCTTTGGCGCTATGCGGCACCAGGAAAAACATATCATTTTAGATTGTTATCTATCATGGAAAAATATGGCTCAATCTATTCAACTGACGATATCACTGAAAATAAATTAAAAGCATTGCGTCGTGATATGACCACTACGATGAAAGATCTTATCGAAAAAGGTGCTATTTCAGAATATAGCATTACGAATGTTAAAGATGATAAAACTGGTAACATTGTAGATTATACATACGAGATGCATCCTTCAGATCAGTTTTGTGATGAAATACTTACTTTGAATAAGCATAACAAACGTATTGAAATTCAAGGTGGTAAACGCATAGTTGAAAATGCAGTTTTAATCGACGAAGATAAAATTGAAGAAATAGTCAAAGATTAACTTACCGCTTAAGCTTATTCTGACTAAGGCCGCTATATAGCGGCCTTTTTAACATAATTATTTATCAACTTGTTCCAAATATAATCTATCAACAAGAAAATCATACTCTCGTTTACGCGGATGGCTTTGTGGTTTTTGATAATCTGATAACGTACCTAGTTTTACATCCGGTTCAGGGTTTATCAAAATAAAAGGTAGTGCGGCACTAACATGATAACGATTTTGCGCGGTGTATCTCACATTTACTTGTGGGCTAACGCGGGTGGGGCGTCTTATTCGTAACTTATCTTTATCTCCTAAACTAGCGACACGTAATTGTTCTTGAGCAACGAGTGTTTGCCAACTGAGTTGATCTATCATTCTAGGATTGGAATAACCGGCTGATTTTTCGAGCATGGCTAGTGCCATCTTTTTTGTCAGTGTTTTAGTCGCGTGTTTGTGCATCCAGGTAAAACGAACTGAAAAAGGGGAGTTTACTTCAAAATGAATTTTACGGTACGCGGCGAGTGTTATTAAATTTGGTATCGCATTATGAACCGCTTCAAAGCGAGCATCATTATTATCAATGGCTAGAATACATTCTTTAAATGCAGCTTTAGCTTTATTTAATTGTTGAATTCGAGCAACAAGTTGTTTTTGATCCGCATTTTTTATTACCAGTAACCCAGGGTGACGTTTTAAAACACGACTACTTAAGCCTGATTTTTTATAGATATCGTTAAATGAATTTAAAATCAACTTTTGGCCCGTAGCACCTGTAATTTTCGTAACATTGATCGATTGAGGGACTATCTTTTCATCGTTACTATCAATATCAGGCAATTGATAATAATCAGCCTTTGAATAATCGCATTGCATTAAATCATCAATAAAGTGATTAGTTAAATCACTAAGTAAATCGAACTGACTGCGAATTTGTACTTTAGTTACCATAAGAACACATCATACAATATAGATGATAATAGTCTACCATAGCCGCAGTTAAACTAAAAACAAAGCAGCGCACAATCACCTGTTTATCTATCGTTTAATTTTACTCGATGCTAAGTATATATTATAAATCAAATAAAGTATGATGTGTTCTTTGTCTTGGTAAGGACCTTATAACGGATAGGTTGATAGTTTTTCTAACTTAAAAGTTCGATCATCTCTAAATAAGTATGTTTAAATATTGCCTTTGAGCTGATGATTAAGTACATCATGTTGCTGCAATTGTATAATCTCCGATGCGATATAGGTATTTACCTCAAGTATAAGTTGTGTAATTAAAGGGTGAGGACTAATTCTATTGTAGTTTTCAGTTGCCAATGGATACTGGTATATCAATGCAACAATTTACGGGAGCTTATTGATGTGACCAATTCTATAAATTACTCATAGGCACAATTTCAATTTTGCTTCAGGGGATTATCTAATTTGAAACAGCTTACAAATTATCAGTCGTGCAGTTGCAGTGAGTAAGTTTATGGCTGTGAGCACAAAAATAAACTGCGCTTACAGACTTTATAACCATGAAGCTTAAGTAATCGTCGATATAGTTAAAGAGCTGAACTACAGTGATAACAAGCTGCTAAACCTATCTAGTTTAAGCCAGGCATTATAAAAATGTTATATGAACGCTGAGAAATAGGCCAATAAGATGTATAGGAGTTGGAGTCAAACCAGCGCTCGAATTTTACAATTACATACTATTGCCTTAATTTAATTGCAGTGTCATTCAGGCTTGAATTGACAACTATCAGTAATTTGAGATACGTGCCAACATGAATCAAACAAGGTAGTTACAAGCAACATCAGACGAACTGAATTTCATTTAATTTAGGTATACCTCTTTATTACTCAGCACCCTTAGCACATATTTTAAACTTCAGCCATTTGATATAAAAAATAATCTAATTTCATCTGTAAAGTTAAGGTTACATAGCATTACAATTTAAGTATGATGTGTTCTTATTTTCAGTTGTAGAGTAGGCACTTAGTTTATTTACTAAGGTCTCGCTGTATTATTTAATTTTATGTTTTATATTAATAAGTTAAACAATACCCTGTGCATATTTTAAAAAATAAAAAGGTGGCAGAACAGTGCAAATCATCAATAATATTTATCTCATAACTAAATAATTGATAATTAGCGAATATAGTCCTTGAACAGGGGCACTGCATACGTTAATTTTCATCTATCAGGTAAATGTAGGAATGAGGAAATTAATATGCAGTCGTGGAACCCAAATAGCTGGAGAGAGCTCCCAATACTTCAGCAGCCACAGTATCCAGATCAAGAAGCGCTGAAAACTGTTGAAGGCCAATTAAAGAGTGCACCGCCACTGGTCTTCGCAGAAGAGACCCGTAGTTTATTTAAACAACTAGAAGACGTTTGTGAAGGCCGTGCCTTCTTACTTCAAGGTGGTGATTGTGCTGAATCATTTAGTGACTTTAATGCCGCTAATATTCGTGACACATTTAAAACAATATTACAGATGGCAGTCGTACTAACTTATGGCGGTAAATGCCCTGTAGTTAAGATTGCGCGCATGGCAGGGCAATATGCTAAACCACGCTCAGCAGATTTAGAAACCATTGATGGGGTATCTTTACCTTCATACCGTGGTGATATCGTAAATAATTTTGAGTTTACTGAACAAGCGCGTATTCCCGATCCACAACGCTTAATGACGGCTTATCATCACAGTGCAGCAACATTAAATTTATTACGCGCATTTGCACAAGGTGGACTTGCAGATTTACATCAGGTAAATCGCTGGAACATGGGTTTTGTTGCAGCAAACCCACTTAAAGAAAAATACCAACAACTTGCGGATAAGATTCAAGATGCGCTTGAGTTTATGGAAGTGTGCGGTATTAACTCAACAATTGCACCAAGCCTTAAAGAGACTGATTTATACACCTCTCATGAAGCGTTATTACTGGGGTATGAAGAAGCGCTTACTCGCCGTGATCATCTATCTGGCGATTGGTATGACTGCTCAGCACATTTTGTTTGGATTGGTGAACGTACTCGCCAACTTGATCATGCACATATCGAATTCTTTAAAGGTATTAAAAATCCAATTGGGGTAAAAGTTGGCCCAGGAATGGATCCTGACGACTTAATTCGTTTAATTGATGCGCTTAATCCAGATAACATCCCAGGGCGCTTAACATTAATTACACGTATGGGTGCTGATGTACTTCCTGAAAAGTTGCCGGCCTTAGTACGTCGCGTTCAACAAGAAGGCCGTAAAGTAATTTGGAGTTCTGATCCAATGCACGGGAATACTGAAAAAGCGACATCAGGGTATAAAACCCGAAGCTTTGACAATATTTTGCGTGAGATCAGTCAGTTCTTCGCAGTTCATAAAGCTGAGGGCTCGTATGCAGGTGGTGTTCATTTAGAAATGACTGGCCAACATGTTACTGAGTGTACAGGTGGTGCTTACGGATTATCTGATGACGATCTAGCACAGCGTTATCGCACACAGTGTGACCCACGTTTAAATGCTGATCAGGTATTAGAACTTGGCTTCTTAGTTGCAGATTTATTAAAAGACGCACGTAAGTAGAGTTTGTCCAAAAAATTAAAAGCCGCAGATGCGGCTTTTTTAATGTCCGATATTAT
Organism: Pseudoalteromonas sp. SG44-1; assembly: GCF_014164315.1. Classification (NCBI taxonomy): domain Bacteria; kingdom Pseudomonadati; phylum Pseudomonadota; class Gammaproteobacteria; order Alteromonadales; family Pseudoalteromonadaceae; genus Pseudoalteromonas; species Pseudoalteromonas sp. SG44-1. The sequence continues at coordinate 10,156 of NZ_JACJEW010000009.1, read as the reverse complement.
TTTTATACCTAGTGTAACTAAAATTAAAAATATTGAAGTTAGTACTTACGTCGCTCAAGGTTAGTATCAGAAATGATCTTAGCGGAAATTTCTTCTACAGAATGATGGGTCGAATTTAAATACGCCAGCTTATATTTTTTATACAGCATTTCAACTTCGCGTACTTCGATTCGACATTGCTTAAGTGAAGCGTATTTTGAATTAGCCATACGGCGTTGGCGAATATCAGCCAACCTGACTGGATCAATCGTTAAACCAAACAGCTTATGCTTATAGGCTACTAAGCACTGTGGTAAGTTACCCGAATCTAAATCTTCTTCAGTGATAGGGTAGTTAGCTGCTTTAATACCATACTGTAGCGCTAAATATAAACTAGTTGGCGTTTTACCACTTCGGCTTACGCCGACCAAAATTATATCGGCTTCAGCATAGTTACTTATATTAGCGCCGTCATCATTCGTAAGCGCATAGTTCACGGCATCAATTCTGAAGTCATAACTTTTTTCATGCATTGAGTGAGTACGATGAATTTTAGGCACCGGCGCTACTTTCAGTTCTTGCTCAATTTTCTCACTAAATGTAGTTAAGAAATCATAAGTAACGGCGTTCGATGAGCGAATAATTTCACTTAAATTGTGATTAACAAAAGTAAAAAAAACCAAAGGTTTTTCGCCTTCGCGTTGTGCCGTTGCATTGATCAATGCTTTTATTTCGTTCGCTTTTTTTTCAGTTTCAACAAAAGGGATAGTTTTATGATTAAATTCAACGGGAAATAATGACAAAGTGGCGTGGCCAAATACTTCAGAAGTAATAGCAGTACCGTCAGAAATATAAAATGCAGTTCTCATATTAACCTTTTTATTACGTTTAATAGTTAAAATAGCCACCCTACGGTTTACGTAAGGTCTATTGCCAGTGTAGAATGAAGGTGACCTTTTTAGAAGGTTTTCTTTCTTAACTCTCACAGTTATTACTACAATTTGTTTTTTTGGAGAAAGATCCGTGCAAGAATACGTTCTCTGGTATCAAGAGCTTGGTATGCAAGATGTTCCTCGTGTTGGCGGCAAAAATGCCTCACTCGGCGAAATGATTTCTAACCTAGCAAACGCTGGTGTACAAGTCCCAGGTGGTTTTGCTACTACCGCAGACGCATTTAATGAGTTTCTTGAGCAATCAGGACTAAATGCAAAGATCCACGACATTTTAGACACACTGGACGTGGAAGATGTAAATACACTAGCAAAAGTCGGCGCTGATATTCGTCAGTGGATTATCGACACCCCATTCCAACCTAATTTAGACCAAGCCATTCGCGACGCATACAGCCAACTCCACGGCAATGCAGCAGACGATGTTTCATTCGCAGTACGTTCATCAGCAACAGCTGAAGATATGCCTGATGCATCATTCGCAGGTCAGCAAGAAACCTTCCTAAATGTACGTGGTATCGACTCAGTAATGGTCGCCATCAAGCATGTGTTCGCATCGCTTTTCAATGACCGTGCCATTTCATACCGTGTTCACCAGGGTTATGATCATCGCGGCGTAGCATTATCTGCGGGTATTCAACGCATGGTACGTTCTGATAAGTCATCGTCTGGCGTTATGTTCAGTATTGATACTGAATCAGGTTTCGAAGATGTCGTGTTTATCACCTCAAGTTATGGTCTAGGTGAAATGGTTGTACAGGGCGCAGTAAACCCTGATGAATTTTATGTTCATAAACCAACACTTGCTAAAGGTAAGCCATCTGTAGTGCGCCGTAATATTGGCTCAAAAGCGATTCAAATGATTTACTCTGCCGATCAAGCGCATGGTAAACAAGTAGAAATCGTAGATGTAGATGCAGCCCTTTCAAATAAATTCTCAATTACCGATGCCGAAGTTCAAGAGCTTGCAAAGCAAGCTGTGATCATCGAAAAACATTATGGCCGCGCGATGGATATCGAGTGGGCAAAAGACGGTAATGACGGCAAGCTATACATTGTACAAGCTCGCCCTGAAACAGTTCGTTCAAACGAAGATACGAATGTTATGGAGCGTTTTCAACTAAATGGCAGCAGTGCTGTTGTCGTTGAAGGACGTGCCATCGGTCATAAAATTGGCTCAGGTGTTGTTCGTGTACTTGATTCGATTAAAGAAATGGATCAAGTTCAACAAGGTGACATTTTAGTAACCGACATGACTGATCCAGATTGGGAACCTATCATGAAACGTGCTGCAGCGATTGTAACTAATCGTGGTGGTCGTACATGTCACGCGGCAATTATTGCCCGTGAGTTAGGTATTCCAGCAGTTGTAGGCTGTGGTAATGCAACTGACCTGATTAAAGCAGGCCAAGAAGTAACCGTATCATGTGCTGAAGGCGACACTGGCTTTATTTATGAAGGTATTTTAGATTTTGAAATCCTCACTTCACGTGTCGATAAAATGCCTGAACTACCAATGAAAATCATGATGAACGTTGGTAACCCAGATCGTGCATTTGATTTTGCACGCTTACCACACTCAGGTGTTGGTCTTGCTCGCGTTGAATTTATTATCAACCGTATGATTGGTGTGCATCCTAAAGCATTGCTAAATTTTGATGCTCAAACAGATGAGTTAAAAGCTGAAATCACACAGATGATTGCCGGTTACGAATCACCGGTTGAATTCTATATTGCTAAATTAGTTGAAGGTATTTCGACCTTAGGCTGTGCATTTGCACCAGAGCGTGTAATTGTTCGTATGTCTGATTTTAAATCAAATGAATATGCCAACTTAGTTGGCGGACAACAATACGAGCCTGAAGAAGAAAACCCAATGATTGGTTTCCGTGGCGCAGCACGTTATATTTCGGAAGATTTCCGTGACTGTTTCGCACTAGAGTGTGAAGCAATCAAACGTGTTCGTAACGACATGGATATGGCCAACATTGAAATCATGATCCCATTCGTACGTACCCTTGAAGAAGGTAAACGTGTTATTGAATTACTTGAAGAGCATGGCCTTAAACGTGGCGAAAATGGCTTAAAAGTAATCATGATGTGTGAACTTCCATCAAATGCATTACTTGCTGATGAATTTTTAGAACATTTTGATGGCTTTTCAATCGGTTCAAACGATTTAACGCAACTTACACTTGGTTTAGACCGTGACTCAGGATTAATTGCCCATTTATTTGATGAGCGTAACCCTGCAATCAAAAAACTACTTTCTATGGCAATTCAAACTGCCAAAGCAAAAGGAAAGTATGTTGGTATTTGTGGTCAAGGTCCATCAGATCATGAAGACTTTGCTGCGTGGTTAGTAGAGCAGGGCATTGATTCTGTTTCACTAAACCCAGATACAGTACTTGAAACTTGGTTATACCTTGCTAAAAAATTAGCAAAATAATCGTTAAAGTATAAAAAATGCCAGCGTTATTGTTGGCATTTTTGTTTACTCAATATGTTATAGCCTATTTATAACTTTTATCGGGCTAACTTCTTATCTAAGAACGCGCAAGATTTTGTCAGCGCTTTTTGGCAAATTGCTAAATAATGGCGTGCTTTAGGGTAATAAAAAGAGAAACACATAAGCCCTGCAATAAAAAAGATCAAAGAAGGGCCTGGTACAATAGCAAAAAATAATCCCAGCAACATAAATAAACTGCCGACTAAAACTAATACACATTTTTTCATTTCAATTCCCTCGCAATTAAGCATCTACTATGAGTATAAGTAATCACAGTCTTTTTACGATAAAAAGAGTGTTACAAACTGTAAAATCTTCAATTTCTATTGCTCTTTAGCATGATATAATCGAACAAATGCCTTAATTTACTACCGTCATGATAGCAACTATTAGCCAACAAGATGCCGCGACCGATTTAGTCGCAAGTTACTTAAAAACTATAATTAAACAAGGGTTTACTGGCGACACTGATGCAAGTTATGCCACTCGTATAACTGCATCAACTGATAACAGTATTTACCAGCAGTTACCGCAAAGTGTTATTTTTCCTAAAACTGAAAAAGATATTCAAATTGCCCTGCAAACTGCTGCACAAGACCCTTATCTATCGCTGACTTTTGGACCTCGCGGCGGTGGTACAGGCACCAACGGTCAATCATTAACTCCCGGGATCGTAGTCGATTTATCACGTTATATGCGAGAAATCCTCGAAATTAATCCTGAAGAAGGTTGGGTTAGAGTGCAAACGGGCGTGATTAAAGATCAACTAAATGATTTTTTACGCCCTTATGGATTTTTCTTTGCACCTGATTTATCAACGAGTAATCGCGCAACAATCGGCGGAATGGTTAATACCGATGCATCAGGACAAGGCTCACTGGTGTATGGTAAAACTAGCGATCATGTTTTAGGACTTACCACTTATTTAGTCGATGGCACACAAATGTCAACGACACCAATAGACATTGATAAAGCCAAACTAATTGCTGAACAAAACACTACAATCGGTAAACTGTACGCAACAGTGCTTGATATTTGTTTGTCTGAGCGTGATGCAATTTTAGCCAAGTTTCCACGTTTAAATCGCTTTTTAACCGGATATGACTTAGAACATGTGCTAAGTGATGACTTACAAACCTTTGATATGAGTAGGCTAATAACTGGCTCAGAAGGTTCGCTTGGTATTGTTACTGAGGCTAAATTAAACATCACACCTATTGCTGAATTCAAAACCTTAATCAACATCAAGTATGATAGCTTTGATTCGGCACTGCGGCATTCACCGTTTTTGGTCGATGCTCGTGCTACCTCAGTTGAAACCGTTGACAGCAAAGTTTTAAATCTTGCACGTGAAGATATAATTTGGCATTCAGTATCGGACTTAATAACCGATGTGCCAAATAAAGATATGCAAGGGCTTAACATGGTTGAGTTTAATGCTGTATCGCCTGATGACATAAAAGACAAAGTTGAGTCGCTTTGTGCATTACTCGATGATTGCGTTGCACAACAAAAAAATGGCGTAATTGGTTATCAACTTACCAGCAGTAAGGCTGATATTTTAAAAATTTATGCCATGCGTAAGAAATCAGTTGGCTTGTTAGGTAATGTTAAAGGCGCACAAAAACCTTTGGCGTTTGCTGAAGACACCGCCGTACCACCTGAGAATCTTGCAGATTATATTGTTGAATTTAGAGCTTTGCTCGATAGCCATAATTTACAATACGGTATGTTTGGTCATGTTGATGCCGGTGTATTACATGTTAGACCGGCACTTGATATGTGTGATCCCGAACAAGAAAAATTACTGCGAGTGATCTCTGATGAAGTTGTTAAACTCACAGCTAAATACGGTGGTTTAATGTGGGGCGAGCACGGCAAAGGGTATAGAAGTGAATATGGCCCTGAGTTTTTTGGTGAGCATTTATTTAAGCAATTACGACTTATAAAATCAGCTTTTGATCCTAACAATAGGATTAATCCCGGAAAAATATGTACTCCGATTGAAAGTAAGGACTCACTAGTCAGTGTTGACGGTCAAAAGCGTGCGTGGTTCGACAGACAAATTTCGGTTGATGTTAAAACTAGTTTTAATAATGCAATGACATGCAATGGTAATGGTATTTGCTTTAACTATGATGAAAACTCTCCTATGTGCCCATCATATAAAGTAACCGGTGATCGTCGTAATTCACCTAAAGGTCGCGCAAGTTTAATGCGCGAATGGTTACGATTACAAGAAGCAAAAGAGATTGATTTAATTGAGGTTGAAAAAGAACTTAACAAAGGTGAAGTGATCACCTGGTGGGAACGTTTTCAACATAGCCGCGATAAAAAGAAAGGCGTATATGATTTTTCTCATGAAGTTAAAGCCTCAATGGATGAGTGTTTAGCGTGTAAAGCATGTACCACAGCGTGCCCAATAAAAGTTGATGTACCGACTTTTAGATCACGTTTTTTAAATTATTATCACAGTTACTACGCGCGCCCACTTAAAGATTATCTAGTCGGTAATATTGAAGCCAGTGCACCATTAATGGCCAAATTTTCAAATGTAATAAACCCAATTGTAAAAACTAAATTAGTCAGCTCATTAATAAAAAAATCTGTTGGCTATGTTGATACACCCGTGCTTAGTTCACCACGTTTAACAAAACGGATTAATAAAACACACGAATTTAATTTTGCACAACTTTCAGGCTTATCTCCCGAGCAACAAAGTGAGTATGTACTAATTGTGCAAGATCCGTTTACCAGTTTTTATGAAGCTGAGCTGGTAGAAAGTTTTATAAAAATAATTTCCGCACTAGGTAAGAAGCCAATACTGTTACCGTTTAAGCCAAATGGAAAACCGCAACACGTTAAAGGTTTTTTAAATGAATTTAAGATCACAGCAAAAAATGCAGCAACATTTTTAAATTCATTATCTGAAATAAATGCACCACTTGTAGGTTTAGATGCATCATTAGTAATGTGTTATCGGGATGAATATAATTCTATTTTAGGTGATGAACGTGGTGAATTTGAAGTGCTACTTGCTCATGAATGGTTAGCAACACAATCTTTTAAATCATTAGCTAACAAAGTTGATAGCAATATAACATTTACGTTATTAAGTCATTGTACTGAAACAACCGCTTTACCAAAAGCGGCGAATGTATGGCAAACAATTTTTACTGACTTAGGCCTAAAACTTAATACAACAGCAACAGGGTGTTGCGGTATGGCAGGTACATATGGACATGAAGCGCAAAACCAGAAAAACTCTCGAGCATTATATGAAATGAGTTGGCAAGGTGTTGTAGAGAAAAATAAACCTGAGCAATTATTAGCAACCGGTTTTTCTTGTCGTAGCCAAGTTAAACGCTATGAAAAATTCAAACCAAAACACCCAATAGAACTACTAGCAGATAAGCTAAGCAATAACATTTAATATAAAAATGCCGCACGCTTTTAAAAAAGAATGCGGCATTTTTTATATCGTTTTTTTATTTTAAATAACTATCAGCAATAGGCTTGGTGCTCATACCATGAATAAAAACACTAAATAAAATAGTTGTCATAGCAATCGTAGCTATAAGGTATTTATTTTCGATGCCGCTATCGATCACCATTAAAGTAAATACAATAGATGCTAAGCCTCTCGGGCCAAACCAAGCAAAAGTAAAACGTTCTTTCATTTTTAATTTAGTAAATTGTAATGACAACATCACAGGGATAATTCGAATAAGCGTTGTACTCAGTAGTGCAAATACAGTAAGTGGCCATGATAATTCTGGCAAAACTAAATAGCTGCATACAAAACCAAATAAACACCAGATCAACAAACCAGTAAAGTCCGCGATGTGTTCACTATCTTCAACGAGTTTTAAGCGTAAAGCCTGATCGGTAAATCTATCAAAAATTAATCCAGCAACAAACACCGCAATAAAACCACTGCTATGCAAACTTTGTGCGATTGAAAAAATGGCCATTGCCATACCAACCACTAAAAATGGGCTACTATTATTTGAAAAATAATGACGTTGCATGGCAAATTTAATCGCGGGAATGATCAATCCCATTGCAGCAACTGCAACCAGAATAGCCACACCTAATTCACGCGCAAAAACAATGACCGTATCAAAAACCGAAAATGTAGATGCAGGCTCTTTTGCTAACAACATCAAGACTAAAAATATTGGCACACATAAACCATCGTTTAAACCACTTTCAGTATTGATCCCTTCACGAATTTTTTCAGGCACCGCGCTGCTATTTAATAATCCTTTACTAAGCGCTGCATCTGTCGGCGTTAATATTATTGCAACTAGTGCAGCTTGAATAAGTGTCAGCTGGGTAAACATTAAACTCGCAATAATAATTCCAGCAAACAAGGTAAGTGGTAAAGCAATAAAAAGTAATAGGCTAGGGTATTGAAAACTGTGTTTTAAAACCATCAGTTTGGTTTTTGCGGCATCAGTAAATAAAAATATGCTCAGTGTTAATTCTATTAAAGGTAATAAGTGATCTAAGTCTCTGGTTAAATATGCCGTTTTACTTGGTAGCATAAACCCGATCAACGCACCGATAATAACAAAAAACATAGGTCCGGTAATTTCAGCTCGCTCTAATTGATGCATAGATAATGAATAAATTAAAAAGGCTAAACCCACTGCAGCTAATACAACATATTCCATTTAGATTTTCCTTTTAAGTCCAGATTTTGCTCGTTCTTTGATATTTGTCTGAATATATATTTGATCGGTGGTGGCAATTTTTGCATGTCCTAAATCTTCTGATAAATGTTTTAAAGGGCGAGTTTGTGCATCATGCGTAGCACCAGTATGTCTGAGCCAATGCGCTGTTGCCGATTCTAGTTGCTCGGCATCATCAGTAAAGCCATCATCAAGTAAAGATTGTTTGGCTAAATCAAAACTTTGTTGAACTAAGCGACGAATTTGTCGAACGGTCATTCCGCCTTGACCACGAATTTTATGCACCAATGGATCAGATTCATCAACGCGGGGCAGGGCTGGTAAACCTCGGTACAACCTATAACGTTTTAAATAAGTTACAAAATCTTCACTGAGTGTGACATCGCGTAATTTATTTCCTTTGCCCATAATTCTTAAAAACCAAAAGCCATCATTATCTTGCCAAAAATGAGACATAACAGGCGACCATTGTGGTCGCTCTGATAGTTCAGAGATCCGTAAATAAAGACCTTTTAAACACGCTAAGGTAAATAAATTTCTTTCAAGATCAGGTTGTTGCTCACACTTATCACGTGTGACACCAAATACATATTCCCATTGAATATCACTCAAGGTATCAGGAATTTTTATTTGTGATTGCACAACTAAATAAGGGCTATTCTTTTTTACAACCGGTACAAAGTTAGCAAAGGTTTTTTCTTCTAAAATAGCAAACTTGTAAAATACATTTAAAGCAGTAAACATGGCCGCTAATGTTTGTTGGCTAGCAATAGATTCTTTGAGCATAAAAGGGCGCCAATTTTCGTTTAATCTACGGATCCCTTGCTCATCTTTATAGCGCCATTGCACTGAAGTCATCGCCCAGCTTTTATCGGGTTCGACCATAAAATCGACATAGGCTTCTATGTCTTCACGTTTTAATTCAAATACTGATTTTTCTGCGACTAACCAAGACCATAGGTAAAAGCGTTCGAGTTCGTTCCGAAAACGATTATATGTCGCTTCTGATTTTCGACCATAAACATATAAAAATTGATACAAAAATACTAATTCTTGCTTAGATTCAGCGACAGTCAAGCCAACTTGCTGTATAAAGGTGGCAAGTTCTGGGTATTCTGATTGCATTGTATCATCTTCAAGATGGGCAATTTGATACCGTAATTGTTTTAATGTATCGACCAAAGCAACAAGCATAATATAGTTATTTCTAATAAAATAAAGTAGTTACAGTTTAACTTTAAAGTCCGATACTGTCTAGTATTGGACTTAGTGAATGATTATATTGTTAAGCTGATCAGATAATATCAAAGCAATGTTGCTGGTTTAAGGAAGGCATATGAAAAAGTTAATAGTTTTAAGTTTAGTTGCACTAACATTAGTCCTGTCTGGTTGTGCTACAACAGGTAGTGCTTCTCCAACTGAAAAGCGTAATCTAGTGCAAAATATGCGAGCAGATACACTAAGTAAATTATACAAAGAAAAACCAGATGTTAAAGAGCAAATTAAAAATGCCGCTGGTTATGCAGTATTTGATAATGCTAATGTCAATGTTGTTTTAGCCAGCTTTGGTGGCGGCTATGGTGTGGTTAAAAATAATTTGACGGGTAAATCCACTTATATGAATATGGGTGAAGCTGGTTTAGGACTTGGTTTAGGTGTTAAAGACTTTAATGTTGTAATGGTTTTTCATAATCAAGCTGCGTTAAATCGTTTTATTGAAAATGGTTGGGCCTTCGGTGGCAATGCCGATGCAGCGGCAAAATACCAAGATAAAGGCGGTGCACTTGTTGCCGAAGCCATTGCAGATCAAGTAACTGTTTATTCATTAACCGAAAATGGCCTTGCATTACAAGCCGTACTAAAAGGCACTAAATTCTGGGTAGATTCTGAGCTAAATTAAGACCTCAAAACCCTTCTAAAAGTGGGCTAGTTCGTATGATTACGCCCACTTTAATTTATTTTAGACTATTTAACATAACGTAATTTATCAGCTATCAGCTATCAGCTATCAGCTATCAGCT
>NZ_JACJEW010000099.1:0-7206 GCF_014164315.1 Pseudoalteromonas sp. SG44-1 | reverse complement strand
CGATTTAATCACGGCGCGAGATTTGTAACCTAGTGGGCTAAGTAAAAATTGAGCAAAGCTTCCGCGTCCTGCTCACGCCCCTTACTTACATCCATGTAAGTAACAAAGAGTTAATCGCCCCTAGGAAGAACCCTTCGGGCAGCGCGTGTTTGGCATTGATGCTGCGTTATCGCCTATTTATGGGGAACAACCACACTACATAGGCTCTGCCTTGCCTAAATACCAAACACACTGCTGCAAATTCAACCTCGAAAGATAAACACGCCCTAGTCAATTTTAATATGAAAGTGCTGCAAATTGGTTTTTTCAAGCTGCTCTAGTTCCTGTTTTGATAACCCAACGTAATCAAACCAGAGTGATTTTTCATCACTTTCCACCAGCTGATGTTCGCTCAAAGTAACACATTGACTATAACAACGTGCCTTTTGCATTAACATCGCTAATGGCAATAGTGAATCCCCTTTGGACACACCATTAATCAACTGCGATAACACAGCATTAAAAGGTAAATACCGAAACGCCATTTTATCAATCACCGTCGCCGTGACTTTTAGCGCATGCTGATTAAGTAAAGTACTTAAAAATAACGGATCAGGTTTTAACTCTAACAATGCGGTGTGAAGATCTTTATGTTGGTCTTCTCGGGCAAGGGTTACTTTGCGCTGCCACACTCGTTCGAATGTACGTAAATAGAGTCGAATCAAAGCTATCTTGCCAACATCGAGTAACATACCCAAAGTAAATGCATGTACTTCATTAATACCATTGAGCTTAGCCAACTCTTGCGCCGCAATCGCGCAAGCCATTGAGTTATCGCGTAGGCGACGCTTCAATAATGGAAATGGTTCGGTGCTGTGTGGCATCCAATGACGTACCGCAAAGGTAGGCACTACAAACTGTAAGTTGTCTAAACCAATATAACGCAGAGCTAAAGAGGGATTATCAACTTTTACCGAAGTATGTTTATTGCGCTGCGCGCGATAATAAGGCAAATTCACAAAAGCAACTAACTCACGTCCTAACCAAGTTAAATCTTTAACTAATGGCTCAAGGCGCCCTACCGATGCTGATTTTACCGCAAGTATGTCTAAAATCGCGGGGACATTATCTTCAATACCAATGGTTTCATGTAGTACCGTATCAATATCGGCTAACTGCTTGTTCATGGCGGTATCAATAACTTGATGTAACTGCTGGCTGGCTTGAGCGCGGTACTTATGATGCGAAGTACTGGAGAGTTTACGTATTTTTTGCGCAGCAACTTCAACCTCAAGTAAGGTGCGCTGCTTCATCGCCTCACCATAATTTATATCTAGAGTATGAATATAGCCAATTTGACGTTGCGCAAAGCTATGTCCAAGCAACAAATCATGGGCTCGTTGCTCTAATGCCTTAGCTGTCCTTTGTTGGCGTATTTCATCTGTCATTAATAGTTATCTTTTATAAATAAATTAAGGGAAGCTACTACGTTTGTTAGCATAAGCCTAGAACCGAGTTAAAAAGTTAGCAAGTAATTCAAGTCCTCGCTGCGTTAAAATTGCCTCTGGGTGAAATTGTACCCCCTCTAACGCTAAGCTATTATGAACTAAGCCCATTATTTCATCTAACTGGCCACTTTCAGTTTCGGTCCAAGCGGTGATCTGCAACTCATCAGGAATGCTATCTTGTTCAACAACCAACGAATGATAACGGCAAACTGTTAATGGATTTGGTAAGCCGGCAAATACACCTTGATTAGCATGATAAATTGGCGATGTTTTGCCATGCATCACTTGCTTTGCCCTAACAATGTTCGCACCTAATGCTTGTGCTATTGTTTGATGACCTAAACAAATACCTAAAATTGGAAATTGACCTTTTAGTTGCTCAATAAGCTCCAAAGATATACCCGCTTCATTTGGTGAGCATGGGCCGGGAGATATCACGATATGCTGAGGGTTTAACTGGGCAATTTGACTAACCGAGATCTCATCATTGCGCTTTACTAGCACCTCTTGATCTAAACGTTGAAAATACTGTACCAAATTGTAGGTAAACGAGTCGTAGTTATCGATCATTAAAAGCATGTAATAAAGCACTCAAAATAGAAATTGTTTGCAGGCAACTGCCTGCGTTCATATTCTAACTTAAGCCCGCACGAGTGTCAGTGTTTTGTATTCAGGCAAAGGGAAATTACTTTAATAACGATAATACTGAGATTGATGTTGATTTATTTTAAATCAGCCCAAGCTCTATTGTATTGGCAAAACGCCTCAGAGCATTTAATTTGACTAAAACCCATGCGTGTTTATCTATCGAGATTAATATGTAACACGCTTTAATAAGGAGCGACCTATGTTAGGCGAAGATCATTCATTAACTAAAGATTTCCCTGAATACCAAAGCACAATCACTAAGCTCAACACTGATAATGAAGAGTTCGCGGCAAGGGCAAAGCAATACAATGCAATTGATAAAGAAATCCGTGTCCTGGAGTTACAAGATGCCCCTATTGATGATGAAGCAATGCATCAATTAAAACACGATAGAATGGCATTAAAAGATTGGCTCCATCAGCAATTAGCTGATGCTGCCAACTAATAATTATATTATATATATCTGGCGCTTATTTAAAACTAAGCGCCAGCACTGAGCGTTAACTCCCTTTCACTCATCCTATTTGCCTAAAATTACATCCATTATGGTGCAAAAGCATTGCTATTCGTTTAGCTTAGAGACAAGCTATCTTTATCTAAGTTAAATAACATTATATTTTATGTGCAAATACATACTCTCGATTGACCAAGGAACGACGAGCTCTCGCGCCATCTTATACACCAAAGATGCCGAGGTTTTTGGCACAGCCCAACAAACTTTCCCGCAGCACTTTGTGCAAAATGGTTGGGTTGAACACGATCCTGTAGATATTTGGCAAACCGTATTAGCGAGCGTTAAAAACGTATTGGCGCAGCAACGGGTAACGGCTGCCGACATTATTGCCATAGGCATTGCTAATCAACGAGAAACCACCTTAGTGTGGAGTAAAAAAACCGGGCAACCTATTTACAACGCGATTGTGTGGCAAGACCGACGCACTAGCCAGTACTGTGATAGTTTGCGCGATGCTGGGCACAGTAAAACCGTCAATGATAAAACCGGCTTATTACTCGATCCGTACTTTTCTGCCACCAAAATTCGTTGGATCTTAGATAACGTCACTGGCGCTAAAGAGCAAGCACAAGCAGATGAGCTGGCGTTTGGTACGGTAGACACCTACTTACTATGGCAATTAACCGATGGTAAAGTACACAAAACCGATGCAACCAATGCCTCTCGCACATTACTGTTTAACATTCACCAGCAATGCTGGGATGAAGACTTACTCGCCTTATTTGATATTCCAGCCTCGATGCTACCTGAAGTAATGGACTCAGCGGCTGACTTTGGTGTTACTAGCAGCGAGTTATTTGGTGGTGAAATTCCAATTAGCGGCATAGCGGGTGATCAGCAAGCCGCTTTAATTGGCCAAGCTTGTTTTGAAGAAGGTATGGCAAAAAGCACCTACGGAACAGGCTGTTTTTTAATGCTTAACACCGGCGATAAAGCACTAAAGTCAAACAATCGCTTATTAACCACCATCGCATATAGACTTAACGGCAAACCTACGTATGCCATTGAAGGCAGTATTTTTATGGCAGGTGCCACCATGCAGTGGATTGTAGAGGGCTTGAAATTATTAGAAAGCGCGGGAGAAAGTGAAGCCCTCGTCAAAGGTGTTCCCTTAGATCATGGGGTATTTTTAGTGCCCTCTTTTACAGGTTTAGGCGCTCCCTATTGGGATGCCAATGCCCGAGGTGCTATTTTAGGGCTTACTCGAGATTCAGGTATTAGTACGATTGTCGCTGCAGCTTTGCAATCAGTGGGTTATCAAACTAAAGATTTACAAAAAGCGATGGAAGGGGATGGCTTGCGCCCCAGCATATTGCGCGTTGACGGCGGTATGGCTAATAATAATTGGGCTATGGAGTTTTTAGCTAATATTTTAGGTGCGAGTGTTGAGCGGCCCACCTTAACCGAAACCACCTCGCTTGGCGTCGCCTATTTAGCAGGCCTGCAAAGTGGTGTTTATGAATCAACAGCGCAACTGGCAACTATGTGGCGATGTGACCGCCGCTTTGAGCCAACAATGAGCAGCGATGAGCGTAACGATTTATATGCAAAATGGCTACATTGTATTGCGCAAGTGACGCTTGCTAATAATCCGCAGAATGACGGCTAATCGCGTTAATATAATCTGGCATTAACAACTAACTTTAAGGTTCACCCGTGCAGTTACTCGATAACGAATATGATTTACTTGTCATTGGCGGTGGCATTAATGGTGCTGGTATTGCAGCAGATGCAAGTGGTAGAGGCTTGAAAGTATTATTGTGTGAGCAAGACGATTTAGCCTCAGCCACCTCATCAAACAGCAGTAAGCTTATTCATGGCGGGCTGCGCTATTTAGAGCACTATCAATTTAGGTTAGTAAAAGAAGCATTGCTAGAGCGTGAAGTGTTATTAAAAAAAGCACCGCATATTATTTGGCCGCTCTCGTTTAGGCTTCCTCATCAGTCACATTTGCGGCCGCCATGGATGATCCGCCTAGGATTATTTATTTACGACCATCTAGGAAAACGAGACACGCTACCCGCTTCCAAGTCGATTATTTTCACAAAAGACAGTGTGCTAAATGCATCAATTACACAAGGGTTTGAATATGCTGATGGCTGGGTAGATGACGCGCGTTTAGTGATCTTAAACGCCCTTGCCGCCGAACAACACGGAGCAACCATAGCAACACGTACTCGTTGTATAAAGGCACAGCGCAATATTGAACATTGGGATGTAACTCTAGCGCAACAAACGACCCAGCAGCAACTACAAATCAAAGCCAAATGCATTGTTAATGCCGCAGGCCCTTGGGTTGCTTCATTGTTTGATAATGTATTTATTCAGCCATCACCACAGCATATTCGCTTAGTCAAAGGCAGCCATATCGTGGTGCCACGTATTCATCACGAGCCATGTGCCTATATTCTCCAAAATGAAGATCAACGTATTGTTTTTGTCATTCCCTTTGAAGATGACTATTCTCTCATTGGCACTACTGATGAAGAATATACCGGCAACATTAAAGATGTAAAAATTAGCAAACAAGAAATTAGTTACTTAATCAATATTACTAATCATTACTTTAAAACTCCGATTGAAGCGACTGATATAGTACATACATTCAGTGGCGTACGGCCATTACTCGATGACCACTCAGCAGATGCTCAAGCTGTAACCCGCGATTATAAGCTGATATTAAATAATGATGATAATCAGGCTGCTTTGTTAAGTGTGTTTGGCGGAAAAATAACTACTTATCGAAAACTGGCAGAAAATGCTGTGGACAAACTCGCGCTATTTTATCCTCATATGACTGAAGCGTGGACAAAAAGCGCGCCGTTACCAGGCGGAGATTTTAGTGAAAAAGCGACGTTAATAACGCAACTACAAGTAAAATACAATTGGTTGCCTGAGTTATTATTAAATAGGCTGGTACGCTCCTATGGCACGCTAACTAATGCACTGCTAGGTAATTGCAGTGCATTGGTTGACTTAGGTTGTCATTTTGGCCATGGTCTATACGCTCAAGAAGTCGATTACCTAATTGCCAAAGAGTGGGCAAAAACCAGCGATGACATATTGTGGCGTAGAACAAAGCTCGGGCTACGCTTTAGTAAAGCGCAAGTCACCGCTTTAGATAACTACTTGCGCACCTTAAATTACTAACTACACATTAAGAAGCTGCAATAAAATGCTCATTTAAGGCTGCTTTTTCAATACTAGATAAAGCTTGCTTAGCTTTAGCGGCAAAGTCGTAACGTACCAGCACTGTTTTACCGATTGCGCAGCATTTATCTTGCTGCCACGCCTCTTGGCGAAGCACAAATGAGCTGCTGCCAATATGCTCTACCGATGTTTTAATACTTACTTCATGCGAGTAAAACAACTCACCTACAAACGACACCTCAATTTTAGCAATAATAAGCTTCCAATCGTGAGGATTTAAATCGGGGGTAAAAAATTTAAAAATAGGTGCACGTGCGGCTTCAAACCAAACAGGGAGTACGGTATTGTTGATGTGTCCGAGTGCATCCGTTTCGCTAAAGCGCGGCATCACTTTTTCAGTAAACATAATAATCCAATAATAATTAAACAGGTAACTCATGACGGACTTTATCCGCGTGTATGACAACGCGCTCAGTAATGACTTTTGCGATAACTTTATCACCACCTTTTCGCAAAGCCCGCATATAAAACAAGGGATGACATCAGGCGGCATAGATCTTAATAAAAAAGATAGCCACGACTTACACTTAAACAATCATCCTGAATACGCTGAGCAATTAAAACATATTCAACAAACTACTGCACAATATGTTTTTAACTACATTGAAGAACATATTTTTATAATGATTGGGGCGTTTGGTTTAAAAGTGTACCACCCCCAAACAGGACAACCTGTTGATTTAACGCAAGCTAATTTTGACGAGGTAGGTAAACCGCAATTACCTTTATTGGTACAGCAAATTTTTCGACTCGGTAATATCCAAGCGCAAAAATACGAAGTTAACAAAGGCGGCTACCCGTATTGGCATAGTGAAGTGTACCCACAGTTACACCATAACGAAGCACTGCATCGAGTATTGTTATTTATGTTTTATTTAAACGATGTTGAAGAAGGCGGTGAAACCGAGTTTTATTATCAAAATCGTAAGATAGCTCCGAAAAAAGGCACTATGGTGATTGCCCCAGGCTACTTTACTCATACTCATCGCGGTAATAAACCTGTGTCGAATGATAAATATATTTTAACGTCGTGGGTGCTGTTTAACCGCGCAGAACAAATATACGGGCAGCCACAGGCCTAAGCGGTAAGCGGTAAGCGGTAAGCGGTAAGCGGTAAGCGATAAGCCAAAAATCAACTCAATTCGGATTTTATGTAAAGGCTTACTAAGCGCTATGGTCGCTTAAAACTTACAGCTTATGACTTATAGCATTAAATCAGTTCATCAAACAAATCAAAAATCTTATCTAGCTCTTCGATGGTATGGTAATGCATGCAACCAATGCGTAGAACGCGGCGTGAATGCAATACAACCAAAAGCTTTCAAAGGCCCTGAGCGTAGAAGATAC
>NZ_JACJEW010000098.1:0-7478 GCF_014164315.1 Pseudoalteromonas sp. SG44-1 | reverse complement strand
CCTAGAACCTAGAACCTAGAACCTAGAACCTAGAACCTAGACTTTATTTAATACTTGACTATTTTACTCTGGTAATTAAAATTTGCACTCTTTAGTGCGGGGGCTCCATGAAGTTAACATCAAAAGGCAGGTATGCCGTCACAGCGATGCTGGATGTTGCGCTACATACAAATGTAGGGCCAGTTCCCCTTGCTGATATTTCAGAACGACAAGAAATTTCTTTGTCGTATCTAGAGCAGTTATTTGCCCGGTTACGTAAAAGTGGTTTAGTCAGCTCAGTGCGTGGACCTGGTGGTGGTTATTTACTCGGTCGAGAAACGCATGCAATTTCGGTTGGTGATGTGATCAACGCCGTTGATGAATCAATAGATGCAACCCGATGCCATGGTGCAACGGGCGGCTGTCAAAGCGGTATGCGGTGTTTAACTCACACCTTATGGTCTGATCTAAGTACCAGAATAGAAGACTTTTTAAACGGTATTACCCTTGCTGAATTGGTGGAAAAGTCAGATGTGAAGGAAGTTTCATCTCGCCAAGATAACAGCGTTAATAATGCACTCAAGCAATTGGAAAATATTCAAGTAAGCTGCCAACTATAAGTTGGCGTCCAGCGGAGAAAGAAATGAAGTTACCGATTTATTTAGATTACGCAGCAACCACGCCAGTTGACGAGCGTGTAGCAAAAGAAATGATGCAATGCCTAACAATGGATGGCAATTTTGGTAACCCTGCATCACGTTCACACCGTTTTGGTTGGCAAGCTGAAGAAGCGATTGATCAAGCTCGTACTGATATCGCAGATTTAATTAACGCAGACCCACGTGAAATCGTTTTCACTTCGGGTGCGACAGAATCAAACAACCTTGCAATTAAAGGCGCAGCACAGTTTTATAAAAAGAAAGGTAAGCACGTTATTACCGCTAAAACTGAGCATAAAGCAGTGATCGACACCTGTCGTGAGCTAGAGCGTCAAGGGTTTGAAGTAACCTATATGGACGTTGAAGAAAACGGCCTACTTGATTTACAAAAATTAGCCGACACAATGCGCGATGACACAGTGTTAGTGAGCATTATGCATGTAAACAACGAGCTAGGTGTAATTCAAGATATCGCGACTATTGGCGAAATGTGTCGCGAACGTAAAATCATGTTCCACGTTGATGCTGCACAAAGTGCCGGTAAAGTTTTAATCGACGTGCAACAGCTTAAAGTTGATTTTATGTCTTTCTCAGCGCACAAAGTATATGGCCCGAAAGGTATCGGTGCATTGTATGTTCGCCGTAAACCGCGTGCTCGTTTAGAAGCACAAATGCATGGTGGTGGTCATGAGCGTGGAATGCGCTCTGGTACGCTAGCGACTCACCAGTTGGTTGGTATGGGTGCTGCATTTAGAATTGCCAAACAAGATTTCGAAAAAGATCATGCTCACATCAGCGCGCTTCGTAAGCGTTTAATTGATGGCATTATGGCTGATATGGATGAAGTGTACTTTAACGGTACGCCGGACCAATCAGTACCAGGAATAATTAACATCAGCTTTAACTTTGTTGAAGGTGAGTCGTTATTGATGGCTGTTAAAGATATTGCTGTATCATCAGGTTCTGCCTGTACTTCAGCAAGTTTAGAGCCTTCTTATGTATTACGTGCGCTTGGCCGCAACGATGAATTAGCACACAGCTCAATTCGTTTTAGTATTGGTCGTTTTACCACCGAAGAAGAGATTGATTATACCGTCAATTTAATGAAAAACTCTATCGGTCGCTTACGTGAGATGTCTCCTCTTTGGGAAATGCATCAAGAGGGTGTTGATTTAGATTCAGTTGAATGGGCTCATCATTAATTGACGAGCACATCCACTAGCAGGTAATGAGGATAGAATTATGGCGTATAGTGATAAAGTAATCGATCATGTTGAAAACCCACGTAACGTAGGTGTATTAGACAAAAATGATCCATCAGTAGCAACGGGTATGGTTGGCGCACCAGCATGTGGTGACGTAATGAAGCTGCAAATTAAAGTATCAGCTGCAGGCATAATTGAAGATGCTAAATTCAAAACATACGGTTGTGGTAGCGCAATTGCTTCATCGTCACTTGTAACAGAGTGGGTTAAAGGCAAGACATTAGATGAAGCTGCAATGATCAAAAACACTGATATCAGTGCTGAGCTTGAATTGCCTCCAGTGAAAATTCACTGTTCAATTTTAGCTGAAGATGCAATTCAAGCAGCAATTGCAGATTACAAAAGTAAACAAGCGAAGTAAGAGATAAATCATGGCAGTGACATTGACAGAAGCGGCAGTAAACCGCGTAGAATCATTTTTAGCAAATCGCGGAAAAGGCTTAGGCCTGCGCGTAGGCATTAAAACGACGGGCTGTTCAGGTCTTGCATATGTTCTTGAGTTTGTTGACGAGTTATCTGAAGGCGACGAAGTATTTGAATCTAAAGGGGTTAAAGTAATCGTCGACGCTAAAAGCTTAGTTTATATTGATGGCACCGAGCTTGATTACACTAAAGAAGGTTTGAACGAAGGGTTTAAATTTATTAACCCAAATCAAGCTGATGAGTGTGGTTGTGGCGAAAGTTTCACAGTATAAACAATAAAGTGATTGTACTCTCAAGCCCTGCACCTGTAGGGCTTTGTTCTATCTGAATTTTAAGCCAATAGATTGTTGGCATGGTTGGAATTATGCGCTATTTTGAATTGTTTGCGATACCCGTTGATTACAATGTAGATTTGGCAAAAGTAACTAAGAATTACCTCGAACTCCAGCGTGCTGTTCACCCAGATCGCCATGCCAATGCCAGCAGCCGTGATAAGTTATTAGCCGTACAAAATACCGCAGAAATTAATGATGCCTTACAAATTTTAAAGCATCCGGTAAAACGCGCAGAATATATGCTGAGTGAATTGGGTGTTGATATTCGTGCCGAGCAGCAAACACTACAAGATCCACTCTTTTTAATGCAGCAAATGGAATTACGTGAAGAGCTTGAAGAGCTAAGCACAAGCGATGATCCAGACACAGCGATTGCTCAGTTCGAGAAGCAAATAAAACAACTAGACAGCCAATACAGCGCGCAACTTGCTGAGCAATTGGCAAGTAATGACGAGCAGCAATGGCAGTTAGCCGCTGATAGCATTCGAAAATTAAAGTTCGTGTATAAATTACGAGATGAATTAGAGCGTATTGAAGACAGTTTATTCGACGATTAATTATCTAACTTACTGCACCATTGGTAAGTCAAACAAGAGTTAAAGATCATTATGGCATTATTGCAGATTGCTGAGCCGGGGCAGAGCGCGGCACCACATGAACATAAGTTAGCAATTGGTATTGACCTTGGTACTACCAACTCACTTGTTGCGACAGTACAAAGTGGCGAAGCGCGTACATTAACCGATGTTAATGGCGCAGCCATGTTACCGTCTGTTGTACGTTACGCCGCTGATGGTATAACAGTGGGCGAACTTGCCGCTCAAGCTGCAACACAAGATCCTGTAAATACTTTAATTTCAGTTAAACGTTTTTTAGGTAAAACTCAAGCTGAAATAGAGCAAAGCTACGGCCAATTACCGTATGATTTTTGTCAGCATGATGGCGCATTAGCGATTACCACCGCGGCTGGCAACATCAGCCCAATCACCGCATCAAGCGATATTTTAAAAGCATTAAAGCAACGCGCTGAAGAAAGCTTTGCAGGGCAAGATATTTTAGGTGCCGTGATCACAGTACCTGCTTATTTTGATGATGCACAGCGCCAAAGCACCAAAGATGCCGCAGAGCTTGCTGGTATTAATGTACTGCGTTTATTAAACGAGCCAACTGCAGCCGCAGTTGCTTATGGTTTAGATTCAGGCCAAGAAGGCATTATCGCAGTTTATGATTTAGGCGGCGGTACCTTTGATATTTCAATCTTGCGTTTAAACCAAGGTGTATTTGAAGTACTGGCAACCGGTGGTGATTCAAGCCTAGGTGGCGATGATTTTGACTCATTATTAGTGGATCATTTTAAACGTGAAACCGGTGTGATGACGCTATCTCCATCAGTATTACGCTTATTTATTAATAAAGCTAAAGCTTGTAAAGAAGCACTAAGCCAATATGCTAAAGTGAATGTTGGTCTTGAGTTTGATGATGAAAAATACACGGTTGAAGTCACTCGCGAAAAGTTTGAAGAACTAGCCATGGTGCTGGTGAAAAAAACACTCCGTTCGTGTCGCCGTGCAGTTAAAGATGCTGGCATTACAAATGACGAAGTACTGCAAGTAGTTATGGTCGGCGGCTCAACTCGTATGCCAATCGTACGCAACCAAGTCGCTGAATTTTTTAATAAAGAGCCGCTTACCTCTATTGATCCGGACCGCGTCGTTGCACTTGGTGCAGCATTACAAGCGGATGTGTTAGTGGGCAACAAGCCTGATTCAGACATGTTGTTACTTGATGTATTACCACTGTCGCTTGGCCTTGAGACTATGGGCGGCTTAGTGGAAAAGATTATTCCGCGTAATACCACTATACCTGTAGCACGAGCACAAGAGTTTACCACTTTTAAAGATGGTCAAACTGCAATGTCGCTGCATGTATTGCAAGGTGAACGAGAGCTAGTTGATGATTGCCGTTCATTGGCTAAATTTAGCTTAAAAGGTATTCCACCAATGGCAGCCGGTGCGGCGCATATTCGTGTGACCTTTAAAGTCGATGCCGATGGCTTACTTAGCGTATCTGCAATGGAAAAATCAACTGGCGTACAAGCTGAAATCCAGGTTAAACCATCGTTTGGTTTGTCAGATGACCAAGTAGCTAATATGCTTAAAGAGTCGATGACTAATGCCAAAGATGATATGCAAGCGCGTATGCTCAAAGAGCAACAAGTTGAAGCATTGCGTGTTATCGAAGCACTTTATGCATCATTAGCAACAGACAGTGCTTTACTTGCTGAACATGAATTAACTAACTTGAACGCTGAAATAGCGAAGCTAGTTACAGTTCGTGAGACAGCTACCGAGCCAAATCAAATAAAAGCAGCCATTGAGAAAGTTGATAACGCCAGCAGTAAATTTGCTGAGTTAAGAATGGATGCATCGATCAAAAAAGCACTGCAAGGGCAGTCAGTAGACAACGTTTAAAAGAGGTTAGAATGCCACAAATTATTTTTCTTCCCCATCCGGAATTATGTCCTGACGGCGCTGCAATTGATGCACCAAGTGGTGAAACAGTTCTTAATGTTGCACTTAAAAACGGTATCAGTATTCCACATGCTTGTGAAAAGTCATGTGCGTGTACCACTTGTCATTTAGTTATTCGTGAAGGTTTTGACTCACTTGACGAAAGTGACGAGCTTGAAGACGACATGCTAGATAAAGCATGGGGTTTAGAGCCTGAATCACGCCTAGGTTGCCAAGCAATCATCCGTGATGAAGACTTAATAGTTGAAATACCGAAGTACAATCTCAATATAGTTAATGAAGAGCATTGATTTAAAGCGCAGCTATAAGTTGTAAGCCTTAAGCTTTAAAGAAAACACCGCGCTCAATTTGAACGCGGTGTTTTTGTTTATAAAGGTCGAAAATTGCGCGAGGTAGACTTGCGCCTACGGGTTTGGCATCAATGTTTGAATTTGCGTAGGAGCCGGCTTTAGCCGCGAAAATTTAATTGATTTATTCACAAAGAGGTTAAGAGAGCGCTGCGCTTTAGAGATAAGTGAAGGGTATGTCTTCTCATTTACGCTCACGCGCCTACGGGTTTGGCATCAATGTTTGAATTTGTGTAGGCGCGGCTTTATGCCGCGCGGTTGTATTGAGATGTTAGATTTTAGGTGGAGCTAGTCTTTGCCTTTAACCTTTAACCTAGTACCTTTCACTTATCAGTGGTGAACATAACATTGGCTATATGCCGTAATAATTGCTTTGGAGGTTTTATGAATAATCTACTATTTAACGACTCTTTCATTAACGGTGAGTTTTACTCCACTGAAAAACACTTTAGTGTTGATGATCCCGCTACACAGCAAAGCATCATCATGGTAAGTGATATCGATGATGATGGGGTTTATAAAGCCATCAACGCCGCTCACGGCGCATTTATTAAACTCAAAGCCACGAATGCCACAACGCGTAGTAATGTATTAATGCGTTGGTTTGAACTGGTTATGCAGCATAAACAAACCCTTGCTGAATTAATGACTAAAGAGCAAGGTAAACCATTAAAAGAAGCCCTTGGTGAAGTTGAATATGGGGCTGGGTTTATTAAGTGGTACGCAGAGCAAGCCAAACGTAGCTATGGTGATGTGATCCCCGCCACTGATGACAATCATCGTTTAACTAGTTTTAAACAGCCTATTGGTGTGGTTGCAGGCATAACTCCTTGGAATTTTCCGATTGCTATGGTTACCCGTAAAGTTGCACCAGCCTATGCCGCAGGGTGTAGCTTTGTACTAAAACCTTCGGAACATACACCTTTATGTGCTTTAGCATTGGCTTATTTGGCTGACCAAGCCGGTTTTGAAAAAGGCGCTTTTAATGTATTGCTCTCTGAAAACGCTAAAATGGTGGGTGAGTTACTAACTGAATCTGAACTTGTTCGTAAGTTCACTTTTACCGGTTCAACGGGGGTCGGTAAGCAATTACTTGCACAATGTGCCCCTACTATTAAGCGTACTTCAATGGAACTTGGTGGTAACGCGCCGTTTATTATTTTTGATAATGCCGATTTGGATGAAGCGGTAACGGGCCTTATGGGGGCAAAATTTAGAAATGGCGGGCAAACTTGTGTCGCCGCTAACCGTATTTTTGTGCAGCGTAGCGTGCTTGATCAAGTTGTCGATAAATTAGCTAAAAAAGTTACAGCACTGAAAGTCGGTAATGGGCTTGATGACGCAACAGATATAGGGCCGTTGATTTATCCTAAAGCTAAGCAAAAAGTACAAGAGTTGGTTGCAGATGCCAAAGCAAAAGGTGCAGTACAAATAGGTGATAATGTTGAGCTTGGTGGTAACTATCAAGCACCGCTTATTTTAAATGGGGTAACTGCTGAGATGGACATTTACCATCAAGAAGTTTTTGGCCCGGTGGTGAGTATCATTATATTTGATGAAGAGCCTGAAGTTTTAGCACTGGCCAACGATGTGCCTTATGGTTTAGCTGCTTATTTTTATAGCCAAGATTTGAAACAAATATACCGAGTGAGCGAAGCGTTAGAGTACGGCATGGTAGGTATTAATGAAGGGTTAATATCAAACCCCGTCGCACCATTCGGTGGGGTTAAGCAGTCAGGCCTTGGTCGCGAAGGTGGCCACCAAGGGCTCGACGAGTACCTCGAAGAAAAATATGTGTGTATGAAAATTTAGCTTTAGAGCGGTAAGCTATAAGTTTTAAGCTGTCCGAGTGTTTTTTAAGTGTTGACATAATAATTAGCAACGCTCAAATTTTTTGGCTTACCGCTTACCGCTTACCGCTTACCGCTTACCGCTTACC